>WFPU01000288.1 GCA_015487435.1 Sulfurimonas sp. | reverse complement strand
TGTCAAAAACTTTTTTGCCATTAAAAGTAGTTGATATTATACTTTTAATCTCTTCTACAATTGAATTAAAACTGTTCATAATATTTCTCCGGCATTTTTTATATAAATTAGTAGTCTCAATTATAATAATATTTTAAAAAAAAGTCAAAGAAAATATGTCAATTTGACATATTTTTTATATTTTATATCATTTTGCGATATGATTTTTAAATAAAAGGATAAAAAATGGCAAAAATTATAAAAAATGCAGAAAGTTTATTTCAAAGATTTGAATCAGAAATTGAGAAATGGGCGAATAAAGTTTTTTAGTTAATTAACTTTTGAATCTTTATTAGATTCAGTATCGCTCTGTGAATTTACTTTTTTTTCTTCTAGTGCCTCACGCTCAGTAGATTTATTTTTATGATAGCCACCAAAAACAAATATCATAAATATCACAAAAAGAATGAGCATTATACTATCTATGATTGTGCCCATATTTTAGTCCTTTGCAAAAGAGTTGTAAGTTTGTCTAATAGCATCATAAAGTATAATCCCTGTGCTTATAGCCAAATTTAGGCTTCTTCCATCTTTTGTCATAGGTATAGTTATATTTTGATCTTTAAATCTATTTAAAATATTTTCAGGAATACCAGCTGTTTCACTTCCAAAAAATATAAAGTCATCATCTTTAAAATTAGCCTCAAAATATGGCTTATTAGTTTTTGTAGTTGCAAAATAAGCATTGTTTGTTATTTGATTTTTAGCAAAGAAATCATCTATAGATTCCCATATATGCAAATCAAGCTTATCCCAATAGTCAAGCCCTGCCCTACGAACAGCTTTTTCATCTATATCAAATGCTATTGGTTTGATAATATGAAGAGATGCACCAGCGTTTACACATAATCTACCAATTGCACCAGTGTTATTTGGAATTTGTGGATGTACAAGAACTAAATTAAATGACATCTACAAACCTTCTCAAAAGATTACACTTTTGTTGGCATATACAAAAATCCTGTCTTCAAGTGCTAGTTTTAAAGCGTGTGATAAAACAATCTTTTCAACATTTCTGCCACTTTGTTGCATGTCACGCCAACTATAGGCATGATCTACATGGATAACTTCTTGAGAAATAATTGGACCTTCATCAAGGTTATTATTTACAAAATGAGCAGTAGCACCAATAATTTTAACACCGCGTTCATAAGCTTGTTTATAAGGGTTTGCTCCAATAAATGCAGGTAAGAAAGAGTGGTGTATATTAATTATTTTATCTTTATATGCCTCTACAAACTTAGGTGTTAATATCCTCATATATTTTGCTAAAACGATATAATCAATATCTTTTAAAGTTGATAAATAATCTAATATTTTTTCTTCATGTTCATCTCTATTTAAATCAACGTGAGAGATAGTCATAAATGGTATATCAAATTTATTTACTAACGACTCAAGCTCACTGTAATTAGATATAACGCCAAGCACATTAGCATCTAACTCACCAGCTTCATGTCGAATCAATATATCACCTAATGCGTGCATCTCTTTTGTAGCCATTATTACAATATTTTTTTTAGCTGGTTTAATTACATCAATATTTGAGCTTATTGGAAGTAAGTTGGTGAGAGATTTTTTAAGATTATTTGCATCTATGTCACCCTCCACTACACTGCGCATAAAAAATTTGCCATTTATTTTATCAACAAACTCATTATTTGATAATATGTTTAATCCATACTCATAAAAAATTGTAGATATCTTATATACTAGTCCTTTTTCATCATTCGCATCAATTAAAACTCTAAATTGTCCCATTAATGAGTACCTTTTTTTATCTCGTCTATTCTGCTATCTATTGAAGCTAACATATATTCCAAAAAATTAAGGGTTAAATCTATTTTCGCTTCTATATTTGTATTGTTTGGTGCTTGAAAACCTTCAAATAACACTAATAATCTCTCTCTTGTTGATAATAAAAATGTCTCTTCTTGGGAAATTAAATTTTTATTTGAAGATAACTCAATATCTTTATTTTCACCTTTTTGAATAATTTGTTCTAATTCTATCTTTTCTTTTACCTCAAAAGGTTTTTTCTTAGGCTGTAATAGTTGAGATTTCTCTTTTTCCTCTATCTCTTTTAGAGTAGATAATATTGCATCTTCTAATTCCATAGTTTAAGTAGCCACCTTTCAAATTCATTTATCTCTATCTCATCATCCATCTTTAGAAAAAAATTTTTCATCTCATTATTTACATTTAAAAATTTTTTTCTCATTCCAGATAATCTTCGTATCGCTATTTTTGCATCACTATTAGATGGGTCATTTTTTAAAACCTCTTTATAGATATCTAGCGCTTCTTCTTTAAGTCCTTGAAGCTCATAAATATTTGCTAATGTGAGCGTTTGCATATTTTATTTTGCCGTATAGTTAGCGATAATTGAACCAATTTCGCTAGTTGAACAAACTTCTATAGCATCATATTGTGCTAAGTCTTGAGTACGATAACCCTCTTTTAATGTTCTTTTGATGGCAGCATCAATTCTATCAGCAGCCTCATTTTCTCCGAGTGCATATCTTAGCATCATTGATGCAGAGGCTATTGTAGCTATTGGGTTTGCTATCCCTTGCCCAGCAATATCTGGTGCAGAACCATGAATAGGCTCATATACACCAATTTTATCACCAATTGACGCTGAGGGAAGTAATCCTATAGAGCCACAAAGCATTGAGGCTTCATCACTAAGGATATCCCCAAAAATATTTCCTGTAAGCATTACATCAAACTGTTTAGGATCACGAATTAGTTGCATCGCTGCATTATCTACATACATATGAGATAATTCAACTTCTGGGTACTCAGTAGCTACTTTTTCAACAACTTCACGCCAAAGTTGTGATACATCAAGTACATTTGCTTTATCTATAGAACACACTTTTTTATTTCTCTGCATTGCAATTTTGAATGCATGATGAGCAATTCTAACTATCTCATCACGAGTGTAAACCATAGTATTGTAACCTTTATTTTCATCACGACCTTTTGGTTCACCAAAGTAGATACCACTAATCAATTCACGAACAACTATCAAATCAACACCATCTATAACTGAAGGTTTAAGTGAAGAGGCATTAATTAGCTCATCATAAACAACAGCTGGACGAAGATTTGCATATACACCTAACTCTTTACGAAATCTTAAAAGTCCGCTCTCTGGTCTTTTTTCTCTAGGTAATGTATCCCAACAGTCTCCACCTATTGCACCAAAAAGAACTGCATCGCTACTTAAAGCTGTTCTAATAGTATCTTGAGGAAGAGGATCACCTGTTATATCATATGCACACCCACCCATTAAAGCTTCTGTATATTTAAAATCAAAATCAAAACACGATGCTACAGAATCCATTACTTTAGTTGCTTCATCTATAATTTCTGGACCTATTCCATCACCTTTTATTAGTGCTATTTTATATGTTTTCATTATTTACCTTTGTATATTAATCTCATCTAATCTAAACAAGTCCAGATTAAATTCAGTCACTAAAGTTTTGCTCTTAGCAAGAAAAATCATTTTGATTTCAATTCATTTTGTGCGTAATTCATTAAACCACCAGCATCAATTAGCTCCTGCATAAAAGGAGGGATAGGTGTAAAGTTATATGATTTATTAGTTGTTTTATTTGTAATTGTTCCAGCATTCATATCTATATTTACTATATCACCCTCAGCTATTTGAGCACTCTCGTTTAGTTCAAAAATTGGTAACCCCATATTGAATGAGTTGCGATAAAATATTCTTGCAAAAGTTGGTGCAATAATGGCAGCAACACCAGCGGCTTTAAGAGCTATAGGGGCATGTTCTCGAGAACTTCCACAACCGAAATTATCGCCAGCGACTATAATGTCACCACTACTCATTTTTTTAACAAATTCAGGATCAGCATCTTCCATTACATGTTTTGCTAATTCTTCAGGAACTGAAGTATTTAGATAACGAGCAGCAATGATTAAATCTGTATCAATATCTTTTCCAAATCGCCAAACTTTTCCATCAATATTTGCTTTTTTCATATAAATATCCTATATGTAATTTAAAATAATTTCGGATTATAGCAAAATCGAGTTTGATTGTTTATAAAATGAATAGTAATATAGATATGATACACTTGATATCAATTAGTATCAAGCGTAATTTAAGTTATTTTATCTTTTTAAATTATTTGTAGTTTGAAGCATTTCATCACTAGTTGTGATAACTTTAGAGTTTGAATCATATGCTCTTTGACCAGTAATAAGATCTGTTAATTCCACAACAAGCTCAACATTACTAAGTTCAACAAAGCCTTGTCTTAAAGTACCAAGTCCATCAAGACCAGCAACACCAGTAATAGCTTGACCAGAACTGTCTGTTTCAACATAAAGATTATCCCCCATTGAATGAAGTCCAGCAGGATTAATAAAGTTCGTTAACTCTATTTGACCAATTTGAGTAGCTTGAGTTTGCCCCGCTTGAACAACTGTAACTATACCATCAGTACCAATACTAACATTTGTAGCATCTTCTGGTATTACTGTCTCAGGAAGAAGCTTATATCCATCACTGTTTACAACAGCACCAGTATCATCTATTTTAAAGGCACCATTTCTAGAATATACTTCTGTACCATCTGGAAGTTCAAGTTTAAAAAATCCTTTACCAGTTATTGCTAAATCTAGCTGGTTATCGGTTTGCTTTAAACTACCTGCTGAAAATATTTTATTGATTGCAGTAGGACGTGAACCAAGCCCCACTTCAATACCAGTTGGACTTTTAGTAGTATCACTAGTTGATGTTCCAGCATATTCCATTACGCTATACATCAAATCAGCAAATTCCGCACGAGATTTTTTAAATCCAATAGTATTAACATTAGCAATATTATTTGCTGTAACATCAATCTGTGTCTGCATCCCTAACATTCCTGTAGAGGCAGTATAAAGTGATTGCATCATTATTTAAGTCCTTTTACGATTTAGCAGCAATTTTATCTATTGCTTCACGGTTCATTTCATTCATCTGTGTATCCATAGCTTTTTGATACATTCCCACTAGGCGATTCGTTTCTATCATTTGAGTCATCATCTTAACAGCATTTACATTACTTTTTTCAATAAATCCTTGAGCAACTGCCTCACTCTCTTGAAGAGGTTTTAGTTGATCTGTCCCTTTATATTCATAAAGATTATCACCAACTTTTTGAAGCATATTTAAGTTATCTGGATTAGCAATAAAAAGTTTCTTGTTTTGTGCTTGTGCGAATGTATTTGGTATATTTGTATAAAACTGACCATTTTTATCAGTCTCTACAATGGTATCTTCCTCGCCAAAAGATATACGAGAATCTGCTAAAAAATAATCATCAGGTAGGACTTCATATCCTTGCTTAGTTGTAAGTATACCTTGATCGTTTTTAACAAATCCACCATCACGAGTTAAACGAACTCCCTCTGGTGTTTTTACCATAAAAAACAATCCCTCTTTTTTGAGTGCAAAATCAAAAGAATTGTCTGTTCTTTGCATAGCACCAATAGTATGATTAGTATATTCATCCACAATATGTGGTGTTTTTGTCATAGTTCTATTTAGAAATTGAGCACCATCCTCTGTTTGATTGTCATGAGGAAGTTCATCCCTTGCATCTTTATACAACCTCATAAAATCACCAACAACTACATTATCTTCTTTAAATCCGTTTGTGTTTACATTTGCGAGATTATTTGCAATATTATCTAAACGATTAAATTGAACAACCATACCAGCAGCAGCACCATAATAACCAGTTTGCATTAGAATCCTTTCAATACAATTTTCTAAAGTATAGCAATTGGTGTTCCAATTTTTATATTAATAAAAACTTCTGATTAATTAAATGCTAAATCAAGTTTAGGGTGATATTGATTTTGTCATTCTGGACTTGATTCAGAATCTAACAGCTAATTAATCATAGAATTCAATAAATATACTGTTTTTATTTTTTATGCCGATATGTGATAAAGCAATACAAATTTAAGATTATCTCGGTATAATCCACTCTTTAAAAAAACTTAAAAACAATAAGGGTTATCTTTAATGACAGCAAAAGAACTCAACAAAGCTATAGACACATTCTTTAGTGAACACAAATCAAAAGATTGTGCAACCTACGAATCTCTTATCGAACTATTTGAAAAACAACCAACAGTTTCTCAATCAAAAAATATATTTAAGCTAGCAACCAAAAACAAGGTGTGTCTTTATACATCCTCAGAACATGCTAAAAAACTTAATGACAAAGAAGCGCAAGCGAGGCGAAATGCTCAAAGAAAGATGCTAGAGAGCAATGATTCTGATAAATTTGATATTTTAAAAGAGCACGAATTACTTGAATGGTCTCGTTCTGATTCGCCAGTTAGAATGTATTTAAGAGAGATGGGACAAATTCCTCTTTTAACTAAAGAAGAAGAGATTGAGATATCAAAAAAAATAGAAAACGGTGAGAGTATTATTATTGATGCTATCTGTTCTGTTCCATATCTAATTGATTTTATTTTGGATTATAAAGAACCATTAATAAATCGCGAAAGAAGAGTGAAAGAACTATTTAGAAGCTTTGAAGACGAAAAAGAGGACAGTGATGATAATGATTCATCTGATGAAATTTCTGCTGATAAAGAAAGCGAAAATCTAAGCGTTAAGGATAAAACAAGAGTTGAAAAAGTTTCTTCTAGCTTTAAGTCACTTGAGAAAGCAAAAAAAGACTGGATGAAATTTAATGCTAAATTACCAGAAGATACTAATGGCGAGCTAAATGAAGAAATTATCCATTATTTTTTAGGATCAACATTCAAAAAATTAATTTTAAAAGAAAAACTTTTAGAATTAGGGCCAACATCAAAACTTATAAATGAGCTTGTTAAATCTATGGAAACAGCGCTAAAAAGCGATGATGGATACGATAAAGAGTTAAAAAGACTAGAGTATAAACTTCCTCTATTTAATTCTACTTTAAAAGCTAATCATAAAATTTTAGTAGATAAAATTTGTGAATTATCAAAAGAAGATATTATCGGTATGGTTCCAGAAGCTACAATGGTTTCTACATATATGGAAATAAAAAAACTTGCTCAAACAAAAGAAGCTTCAAAAAATAGTTTCGATATGGAACCTGAAAAATTAGCTGATATTTTAGAACAAATTAAGCGTGGTAAGAATATATCTGAAATTTCTAAAACAAAGATGGCAAAATCAAACCTTAGACTTGTTGTTTCTATTGCAAAGAGGTATACAAACCGTGGATTACCATTTCTTGACCTTATTCAAGAGGGTAACATTGGGCTTATGAAAGCTGTTGATAAGTTTGAATATAAAAAAGGTTATAAATTTTCAACTTACGCTACTTGGTGGATTCGTCAAGCAATTTCTCGTGCTATTGCAGATCAAGCTAGAACTATCCGAATTCCAATTCATATGATTGAAACAATAAATCGTATTAATAAAATTATGCGTAAACATCTACAAGAACACGGTAAAGAGCCAGATGTTGATACTATTGCAGAAGATGTTGGTCTTTCAGTTGAGAAAGTTAAAAATGTTATTAAAATCACAAAAGAGCCTATATCTCTTGAAGCACCTATTGGTAGCGAAGATGATGGTCGCTTTGGAGATTTCATTGAAGATAAAACATCTTTATCGCCAGCTGATGCAATTTTAAAAGATGATTTAAAGGTTCAAATTGAACAAGTATTAGAGCAATTAAATGAGCGTGAAAAAGCTGTAATTAAACTTCGTTTTGGAATTATGGATGATGAAAGTGATAGAACTTTAGAAGAGATTGGAAAAGAATTAACAGTAACTCGTGAACGTGTTCGTCAAATTGAATCAAGTGCTATTAAAAAGCTTAAACACCCTAAAGTTGGTCGTAAGCTTAAGAACTATATAGAAGAATAAATAGACACCTCTATGACAATTGAGCAACAATGGTTAGAGTTTGATTACAATCCTTACATACTCTTTAGTAGTGAAGGTAAAGTAAAATCCTTAAATTCAGAGGCTCAATTTTTGCTAAACTCAAATAACTCTAAGGAGCTGTTTGATCTTGCTACAACTTATGCTAATGTAACCTTTGGTTTTAAAACAACTTTTATCGACTTAGAGTTTGGTAGATATAAATTTTTTGGTTTAACAGTTGGCTATGAGAACGAAACAGAGATTGGTATAAAGCTTTACCAAGCACCATCATTTAAATTAACTGAAAAAAAGCCTATAGGCGAACTAACAAATATTTACGCCCTTATCGATTTGTGTATATCGGCTAATTCGATAAACTCACCAACAACATTTGCTAAAGATTATGATCCAACTATTCCAGAAATAATTATTGATTCAAATGGTTTTATTAAAATTTTAAATAAAATATACTCTTGTTTTGCTGACAATGACGTAACATATACAAAAATATATTACAGAGTTGGTGAGCATATTAAGTTTGATGAGAAAAAATATTCAATATTTTCTATAGAAGTAAGTGCAAAAAATATAGATCAGCAAAAAAAGACCGAGTTACAGGCAATGGTAAAAAACAGTGCAATATTTGTTGAAATTTCAAAAAAGATTACTATAAACTTGCCTATGATAACATCATAAGCATCAACATATTTTAGCTAAACAGCTCTTTAGAACTAAAGTAACCAACTACTATTCCAAGTAAAAGTGATGGTAAATATATAGATATCTCTAAAA
>WFPU01000287.1 GCA_015487435.1 Sulfurimonas sp. | reverse complement strand
GGATATAGGGGGTAAAATATGGCATTCTTTTTTATTTACTTCCTTTAAGAAAGGAAATGATATAATTTCATCATGCAATATTTACTAGAAGAGCTCTATAAAACTGACATTATTGTTAATAAGTTTCATTTTCGTAAAATATATTTAGAGAATGGGAGTTATCAAATAAATGGAATCACTCAAAGTGGTAAAACTAAGCTAATTAAAAACTATCTGTTATCACTGAAAAAAAGTTCTTATATATATGTAGATTGTTTTGATGCAAGAATTGAGGTAGATGAGTTAAATTCTTTATTACCAAGTTTTTGTTTAGAAAATAGAATTGATACTTTAGTTTTAGATAACTATACACCTGATTTTAAATTCCCAAATGTTTCTCAACTCATCATTAGTTCACAAATTCATTATGATATTGATTTTTTAAAGACTTTAAAAGTTTATCCACTTGATTATGAAGAGTTTTTAGCGCATGAACATAAGTACGATTCAACTGCCCTAAATCATTTTTTTCAACTTGGTGGATTTCCATTTATACATAAAGTAAATTCTGATGAGCGTTATATATATATTCAAAAATCATTAAAAAGTACTTTAGATATCCAAGAATTTGAGATATTAAAACTTTGTGCAAAGATGATGGGACAAAAACTATCACCTTTTTCTATATATGAAAGACTAAAACAAACACATAAGATATCTAAGGACAAACTATATAGATGTTACGATAAATTACATAACAAAGGATATATACATTTTGTAGAAAAAATAAACCATCCAAAAGCTACAAAAAAAGTATACCTTTGTGATATATCTTTAAAGTCAGCTCTCACAACTGACAAAAACTTTGCTAGGCTTTTTGAAAACATGGTGTACTTAGAATTATTAAAATCTGAAAAAGAGATATATTATGATGATTCAATTGATTTTTACCTTCCATATACAAATGAGATAATTTTGTGTATGCCATTTGTGGATGAACGAACTTTATTTAAAAAGGTGGAAGCTATTGAAGCATTTATTTTTACCTATAATGTTAAAACAATTACAGCAATAACTATGAATAACGAGGGTAGAATTTCGCATCCACTCTCAAAAATTGAGATGTTGCCATTTGATATATGGGCTTTGGGGGATTAATATGAGTAAAATAACAGGTAAACTGTGTGGAATTGATGAGGCTGGTCGTGGTCCTATTGCTGGTGATTTAGTTATAGCTGGATGTATATTAGATAGATCTATAGAGGGTTTAAACGATTCTAAAAAACTTACAGCTAAAAAAAGGGAAAAATTATATGAAGAGATTATAATAAATTCTGATTACCATGTTGCCAAATTTACAGCTAAACAAATTGATGACAAAGGAATCTCTTGGTGTTTAGCATCTGGGCTTAGAAAGATTATGGATGCCTTGATATGTGAAAATTATCTATTTGATGGAAACACCACTTTTGGCGTTGATAATTTAGAGACTATGGTAAAAGCTGATGGTAAAGTTGCAGAAGTTAGTGCTGCTTCAATAATTGCAAAAGTTACTCACGATAGAGATATTTTAAAAGAGGCTCTCAAATATCCAGAGTATCGGTTTGAAAAACATAAAGGATATGGAACTGCTCTGCATGTAGAGATGATTAAAAAATATGGTTATTGTGAAATCCATAGAAAAAGCTATAAAATAAAATCATTAGCGACCCAAAGCCATACCAAAAAAACATTGTTTTAAATGTTATAATTATGATAGAATCTAAAAAAAATATGGTGGTGTTAGGTGAAAATTTCAGTTAAAAATATTGATATAATATATAAATCAAGTGGTTTGATAGAAAAAAAATCTATTGAAATTGCTAAAACCATGTATGTTTTACTTTTTGATTTACATCCTGAGATGAAAACTATTTTTGAAGGTGCACCATCAAATCAACATAAACTATTAGCTGAAACCATATCCGCTTATGCAGTAAATATTAATAATCTAGATATATTAAAACCAGCTCTTGAAAAAATTTGCAAAAAACATGAGGAGCATGGTGTTCAACCTCATCATTATGAAATTATTGAGGATGTAATGCTTAAATCATTTAAGATCGTACTAGGTAAAGATGCAACTGATGAGCTTATTAAAGCATGGAGTGAAGTGATAAAATTTGTATCTTATATATTAATAGAGATGGAAAAAGAACTTTATTCCAAAAGTTTTAAAAATTCATCTTCTGGGACCGGTTTAGAATAAAAATATCCATATCAAAAAACATTGTTTTAAACTCTTTGAATGATTGAAACCTAGATTTGGTATAACATATAGTTATGCTTACCACTCTCTTTTACTTTGTACATCATTTTATCAGCATGGTTAAGCAATGATTCTACATCTAATGCATCCTCAGGGTAACAACTCACACCAATACTAACAGATATAAAATCACACTCTTTATTATTAAAGGTATATTTTTTAGATGCTTCTAGTATTATTTTTTCTGCTACTATTTTAATATTTTTTATGCTCTGTATATTTGGTAAGATAATTATGAACTCATCTCCTCCAATGCGTACTACATAATCTACCTCACGAACACAAGCTAAAAGACGTTTTGAAACTTCTTTTAAAATATCATCACCAAATTTATGTCCAAAAGTGTCATTTGCTTTTTTAAATCCATCTAAATCTATAAACATTAGAGCTAGCATAGATTTATTTCTTTTTGCAATTTTAAGCTCATGCTCTAAACTAATCATCCCATTACTTCTGTTGGCTAAACCTGTTAAGTGGTCATAGTTTGCCTGGTAAAATATTTTCTTTTCACTTCTTTTTCTAGAAGTAACATCACGAAATACTTTTAAGTATTTATCTGGTTCATTGTTTTTATTTGTAATTATAGTTATATTTGCTTCTTCTGGGTATATTTCTCCATTCTTTCTTCTTGCATTACATTCGCCTTCCCATACACCTTTTAAGGATAATTCCTTTTTAACTTCTAAATTAAAATATGAGCTATTATTTGTTGACATAAACATTGAATAATGTTTTCCTTGTATCTCAGCAAGACTATAGCCAGTAATTGCACTAAATGACGGATTTATGGCTTCTACCTCCATCTTAGCATTAAATACAACTACACCCTCAGTAATATTATTAAAAACTTCTGCTGCAAGTTTTTCACTCTCTTGTGCTTTGTTTCTGTCTTCGATTAATTTGTTAAATGCATCTTGCATATCTGTAAGTTCATCTGCACCCCTTAGCTCAAAAATATAATTATAATTACCTGTATTTTTCATCTCTTTCATCATAGTTGTCGTTTTTATAAGATCGTTTACCACTCTTCTAATTATTACAATACCTAAGATTAATGATAGTGCCATAATAATTAAAATTATTATTAAATAGATACCTATATTTTTAACAATATAATCTTTCTCATAACTGGACTTTTTTAAAATATCATTTTGCATTTCATTACTAATGTTCCTGATTAAGTCTATTCTTTTGGTTGATTTCTCCCACCATACATCTACAGATATATTATCAATATTTTCACTTAAATAATTTATAGCATCTATTGCTGGTGTATCATCTATTTTAACCGCGGCATCTATTTCAGGAATATATTTATTATTATTTTTCATTTTTACAACAGTAGAAAGCATCTCCATATATGCTTTTATCGTGTTTTTAATAATTAATATTTTTTCTTTATCTACATCGTTAAATTGATTTAACTGAATATATTTATCCATAATATTTAAAGCTTTCTCATAATCATTTTTAACTGACTGAAGTATCTCTTCATTGCCTCGAATCAGATAATTTTTGAAATTATGTATCATCCCTTTAAAACCTAAAGATGATAGTAAATCATTAATAAAATAATTTTTATATATTTTATTGTGCACAGATTTAATTAAAATATTTACATCTTTTACTATTGGTTCTTGGAGATAATTTTTCATCTTTTGTTGATATATTAATGGTGCAGTAGCAAAAAACATATCTAAAAGTTGGTTGAATCTACTTGTATACTCGTTGATACGAATATAACTCTCAACATCTAATTTTTTAGCCTCAAGAACACTGCTTAATATGCCTCTCTCCTTTGCAGCATTTTCTTGAAGCAATAGTAAAGTTAAGTGTGAACGATACCCT
Organism: Sulfurimonas sp.; assembly: GCA_015487435.1. GTDB lineage: Bacteria > Campylobacterota > Campylobacteria > Campylobacterales > Sulfurimonadaceae > Sulfurimonas. The sequence goes on along the minus strand of WFPU01000287.1, from coordinate 130 downwards.
TTTACTAACATTGTATTATTTATATTGTAAGAAAAATTATTTATTACCTGCAAATATTTGGTTATTATTTCTGAATACAATGAAAAACTATCCGTACTTTTGTCAAAATTATCTATACTATTTCTAATAG
>WFPU01000286.1 GCA_015487435.1 Sulfurimonas sp. | reverse complement strand
TCTATAAATAGTATCCCCTCTAGGTGATCCATTTCATGTTGTATCGCTATTGATAGAAGACCATCAGCTTCTAATCTCTTAGTATTCCCATCTCTATCTTGAAAATTAACATTTATAAACTCATATCTATCTATATCTTCATAAAATGTAGGTACACTTAAGCAGCCCTCTTGATATGTAGTATTACCACTTTTAGATGTTACAACAGGGTTTATCATCTCTATGAGATTAGCATCGCACTGTTTGCCCTCTTCATCTGGAATATTTAGTATAAGAACCTTTTTGGCTATTGCTACTTGAATAGCTGCAAGACCTATACCATTTGTATCCATCATCAAAGAGTACATACTATCAAGAAGCTTATGAAGTTCATCATCAAACTTTTCAACATCTTGTGATTTTTGTTTTAAAATTTTATTTGGGTATGTTACTATATTTAGATTCATTAGTAGGTTTTGTTATTATTTAAGGTATACCGCAAAGTCTGCATTTTTATCTAAATATGCTTTCTCAATCCCATTCATTGTACTAACAATTGTCTCTTCAACTGAATTAGATGGATTTATATCTGTAATACCTATAGCGATTTTAAGCTGAATCTCTTTATCTGCTAAGAAAAAATTTGAACTTGAAACAAGATCTATCAACCGCTCACTCGTTTTTTTAGCGTTTTCCACACTAGTATGTTTAAGTAGCATAGAAAATTGACCATTTCCATAATATGCAACGGTGTCACTTCTTCTAGAAGTTTTTAATAAAAGCCTAGCTATTGTTCTAGTCATCAATATCGTAGCCTTTTCATTCTTAACTTCTTTTAATAACTCTTTATTTAGCTCAATCATTATAAGCGATGAGTTATGTTTAAACTCATTAACAAGAGCTATCTCTTGTTCAATCTTAGTTAGTAGATATCGTTTATTATATACACCATATTTATTATCAAAAATTGTTTCATTTTCCACATTTTTAATAACTTTTGCTGTATCATCATACTGACCTTTTAAGTTGGCATTTTGTTTTTTTAAAATGTCGTTAAGTTTTGAAACATCACTTTCAAGAGTGGCTATTACACTTTTTAAAGTTACATCATCTCTAGAATTTTCAAGTTCAGTTTTTCGTTTTTGAAGAATTTTTGTCATTAAAGCAATATTTTTATAAAGACCAGCAGTTGTATTTAAAATGCTTTTAACAGATCCAAAAGCTTGTTTTAAACTTTGTTCAAGCAAGATTGTATTTTCAGCATCATTATTTTCTTCAAGTTCAAGCATAGACATAATCTGTTTACGAAGATTTTCACTCTTATCCTCTAAAAGCCTATCAAAATAGAGTGAAAAATTATTTGGTGTTGGCGGAAGATTATCTTTAATAAGTGCCTTTAACACCTCTTTAGAATATATTTCAAGGTCACTAGTTGGTTCAGCATTAGAAGCACTACTTTTAAAAGAATCCGCATTTACAGAATTACTACCTCCTTTAATATCTCTACGACTTCTATTTCTTAATGAGCCTGCCATATTGGAATCTCCCTACTCTTTTTCGTTTTTGTCTAATACTTTATCTATTATGCCATATTCAACACACTCTTTTGCACTCATAAAGTTATCACGATCAGTGTCTTTTTCTACTTTTTTAACATTTTGCCCAGAATTTTTAGCCAAAATGCCATTTAACTCTTTTTTCATTCTTAAAATTTCTTCAGCTTGAATAGCAATATCGCTAGCTTGACCTTGAACTCCCCCTAATGGTTGATGAATCATAATCCTAGAGTGTGGAAGAGCATATCTTTTACCCTTTTCGCCACTTGAAAGAAGAAAAGCTCCCATACTTGCAGCTTGACCAATACATATAGTTGATACACTTGGGCGGATATAATTCATAGTGTCATATATTGCCATCCCAGCAGTTACAACACCACCAGGAGAGTTTATGTAGAAGTAGATATCTTTTTCAGGATCTTCAGCTTCAAGAAATAAAAATTGGGCAACTATTGTAGAAGCTACTTGATCGTTTACTTCACCACTAAGCATTACAATTCTATCTTTTAAAAGACGAGAATATATATCGTAAGAGCGTTCACCACGACCTGTTTTTTCAACTACATAAGGGATATAGCTCATATTATTTCATCTTTGAGTCTAAGATTCTACTTAGCACTTTATCTTCTATCATAGACATTTGAATTGCAGGGATATATCCAGCATTTTTATATTGCTCATAAGTTTTTTGTGGATCTTGACCAGTGTGCATAGCTTCAAGATAGATAGTTTGCATAACTTCTTGCTCATCAACTTTAAGAGCCATTTTATTAGCTAAAGCATCAATAATAAAAGTAGCTTTTACACTCTCAGTAGCGCCTTCACGGAAAGTATCACGAAGCTCAGTTAATTTTTTCTCATCTTCGCGAAGATCTTTAATCTCATCCTCACTCATCGATTGTGCTTTTTTATTTAAAGCTAAATCTATCTCTTGTTCTACTACAAACTCTGGTAAATCAAAGTTAATTGAAGATACTAAAGATTCTAATAGCGCTGGTTTTAACTCCTCCGCATAAAGTTTAGTCATAGCTTCATTTTCCATTTGTTCTTTAATTTTTTCTTTTAGCGTATCTACTGTAGCTTCCTTGTTATCTGGAAGAAATTTTTTAGCTAATTCATCATCTATTTCAACTTTTTGTTTCTCCTTGATTCCAACTACTTTAACTTTAAACATTACATCTTTGCCAGCTAACTCTTTACCTTGATAATCTTCAGGGAAAGTTACATTAACTTCTGTTTCTTCATCTCTTTTAATACCAATTAATTGATCTTCAAAACCATCAATAAATTGATTTGAACCAATTACTAACTCAAAATTACTAGCAGCTCCACCTTCAAAGTTCTTACCATCAAGGAAACCCTCAAAATCTAAAACAGCAGTATCTCCCTCTTTTAGTTTACGATTTCTTTTAATATCAGCTAATGGAGCTTGAGACTCAGCCAACTCTTTAATCCTAGCAGTTACCTCAGTAGCTTTAATTTTTGGTTTAGTAAACTCTTTTGCGTACGAAGCATAATCACCAAGGTCAATCTTTGGGCGCATAGCAACTTTTACGGCTACTTCTATTTTGTCATCACTTTTATCAAACTTAGAAATATTTGGTTCACCAACTAATGATTCATTAGAGATCTCCATCTGCTCTAAACCTTTACTTAAAACTTCTCTTAAAGCTTCAGTTTCAGCATCTTGAACAAGCTTATCTCCATGTTGCTTTTTAATCACTGCTACAGGAACTTTTCCTTTTCGAAAACCTTGAACATTTGCAGATTTAGCATACTCTTTAGCAATTTTATCTATATGAGAGTCTATCACTTCTTTGTAAATTACAGCTTCTATTATAGCGTTAGCATCATCAATTTTATTTGATTTGATTTCCATCAATTTCCTTTTGTATTTCTATCGTTTTTCTCAGTTTAACTGGAAATTCAATTATTATTTTGGGTAATGGTAGCAAAACTCTGCTTTTAATTAGCTTTTGCACCATTTTGGCTTTAAATTTAAAACCAATAACCACACCACAGCCAAGTTTATCATCATATCTGCAAAGTTGAATACTGCAAAGTCAAATCCACAATGCCAATAAATCATATCTACAACTCCACCATGTATAAATCTGTCATATACATTTGATAGAGCTCCACCGAGCAACAACCCAGCAGGAAAAGCAAAACATAGTTTTTTTAAACTTATAATATAGGATAAAATTCCGATAATCATCACTATTTGTATATACTTTAACCACTCATCTAAAAATGCAAACATCGAAAATGCTACACCTTTATTATAAACAAGAATTAAGTCTATGCAATCTGTATAATAACGAAAACCTTCCACAGAAAGCATCTTGATATTTTGATCAATTATAAATATCCCAGCTATAGAGAAAAATAAAATTACTCCTAGCTTTAGTGTCTCCCTATTCATTTAATGCTTTTTTGAAAAAATCCACCATTATATCCATCTCTTTATTCATCTCTTTTGCATTTTTACACTCCAAAAGTACACGAAGTTTGTTTTCAGTTCCAGAATAACGCACAAGATGACGAATCTTTTTTTTATCAAGAGCATTTAGTTTTTCATCAAGTCCAACTATCTCTTCTAATGGTTTTTTTTCTTTAATATTTAGATTTACTAATTTTTGAGGATAAAGGGAAAATGGACGAAGTGCTTCAGAAGCTTTTTGATTTGTATTTATCATAAGAGCTAAAGTTTGAAGCGCTGACACTAAACCATCACCAGTTTTTGCATGTTCGTGAATTATTACATGACCACTTTGTTCACCACCAAAATTAACACCCTCTTTTTTCATAATCTCTAAAACATTTTTGTCGCCAACTGCTGAGCGAAATAATTTTAAACCTTTTGTTTTCATATAATCATCTAAACCTTGATTGCTCATAACGGTAGCTACAATTCCTCCACCCTCAAGTGAACCAATATCATTTAAGTAAGAACCAAGTGCGCCAAGAAGCTGATCACCATCAACAACTTTACCATTTTCATCAACAATTACAAGTCTATCAGCATCGCCATCAAGTGCTATCCCTAAATCTGCACGATACTTAACAACACTCTCTTTTAAATCTTTTGTATGCATTGCTCCACAATCTTCATTAATATTGTAACCATTTGGCTTATCATGAAGAACGATAACATCAGCACCTAGCTCTTCTAAAACTGTTGGACCAACTTTATACCCAGCACCATTTGCAGTATCAAGAACGATTCTCATCCCTGTTAAAGATATATCACGAGGAAAAGAGTTTTTAAGAGCTACAATATAGCGACCAATTACATCATCAATTCTTTTGGCTTTACCAATACTATTTGCTGTTACTTGAGCATTTAATATTTTATCATTATCACTAAAAATTTCTTCAATTTCAAGTTCCGCTTCATGGGACAATTTATCACCAATATTATTAAAAAATTTTATCCCATTATCTTCATAAGAGTTATGTGAAGCGCTTATCATAATTCCAGCATCACAACGCATGTTTTCTGTAATGAAAGCAATAGCTGGCGTTGGCATTGGACCAATCTCAATTACATCGTAACCAATTGCAGTAAGTCCACTTACAATTGCATTTTCTATCATATATCCACTTCTTCTAGTGTCTTTTCCTATCAAAATTCTATTAGTAGTTGCATGTTTTTTAAAATAAATTCCAGCAGCCATAGCTAAGCGCAATGCAAGTTCTGCACTTAAAAAAGAGCCTGCTTCACCTCTAACTCCATCAGTTCCAAATAATTTCATATATGTTCCATTTTATTAAAATCGCACTATTTTATCACTCTTTAACTTAATTTTAATTATATTTAAGCTAGAATTGCGCACTAAAATTTTCACGGGCTATTTATTAAACCCGAAATACAAGGACTCATAAATGGCAAATCACAAGTCATCAATCAAGAGAATTCGTCAAACGATCGTTAAAACAGAACGTAATCGTTTCTATAGAACTCGTCTAAAAAACATCGTTAAAGCTGTAAACACTGCTATCGAAGCAGGTAACAAAGAAGAAGCTACATCAGCATTCAAAGTAGCTAACCAACAAATTCATAAATTTGTAAGCAAAGGTGTTCTTAAAAGAGAAACTGCAGCTAGAAAAGTTAGTCGTCTTAACAAAGCTGTTAACGCTATATAACTATTCATGCCAAATGCCAAAGTTAAACTTCGTCATTTGGGCAAGCTCATCAATACCCCTACAACCCTCTAAAGAAAGTAGTTCAAATGTTATCTAATAAACTTACTCCATTCATTGATAGATATAACGAACTTACTAACCTATTAAGTTCTCCTGACATCACATCTGACATCAAACGGATGACAGAACTCTCAAAAGAACAATCTTCACTTTTACCAATTGTTGAAAAAGCAAAAGAATATAAAACACTTATCTCTGATATTGAAGACACTAAAGAGATGTTAGGTGATGCGGAGATGGGCGATATGGCAAAAGAGGAGCTAAAAGAATTAGAGCCTCGTAAGTCAGAGATTGAAGAGGAGATAAAACTTCTTTTGCTTCCAAAAGATCCAAATGATGATAGAAATATTATTGTTGAGCTTCGTGCTGGGACTGGTGGAGATGAAGCCGCTCTATTTGTTGGTAATCTATTTGAAGCTTACACTCGTTATGCCGATGTAAGGGGATGGAAAATAGAAATTATTTCAACTAGTCCATCTGAGGCAGGTGGCTTTAAAGAGGTAACTGCTCTAATTAAAGGTGAGCAGGTTTATTCTCGTTTAAAGTATGAGGGTGGTACTCATCGTGTTCAACGTGTACCAGCAACAGAGTCTCAGGGTCGTGTCCACACATCTGCTATAACTGTAGCTATCATGCCAGAAGTTGATGATGTTGAAATAGAGATAAATGACAATGACTTAAAAATTGATGTTATGCGTTCATCTGGATGTGGTGGTCAATCTGTAAATACTACCGATTCTGCTGTACGTATTACTCACTTGCCTACTGGTATTGTGGTAACAAATCAAGATCAAAAATCTCAACATAAAAACAAAGATAAAGCTATGAAAGTACTTAAATCTAGACTTTATGACTTACAGATGCGAGAATCTCAAGCAGAAAACGCGGCTGAAAGAGCTGCTCAAGTTGGAACTGGTGATAGAAGTGGAAGGATTCGTACTTACAATTATCCACAAAATCGTATTTCCGATCACAGAATCGCACTAACTCTTTATAGATTAAATGAGATTATGAGTGGTGGACTTTTTGATGAAATTATCGATCCGCTTATCACAGACACTCAAGCTAAAATAGTTGAGGCTGCTGGACTTTAGAGATTCCAAATCAAGTTTGGAATGATGATTTTTTGTCACCATAAACTTTTTTGTCATCCTGAACTTGTACCACAAGGGCATAATAATTCAGAATCTACTACCACTCAACATTAAAAGTATTTTTCACTTTACCTTTAAAAGTTATGGTTCTTTCATTCATACCAAGATATAAAGTATCACCACTTCTAGGATATACTTCTATCTCTTTATCAATTTTATTTTCATTTAAAGCTCTATAATAACACGCTGCCATTCCTGTTCCACATGCTAATGTTTCATCCTCAACACCACGCTCATAAGTTCTAACTCTTAAATTTTTACCATCTACAAAAGCAATATTTACATTTGCGTTATATTTATAGCGAAGCTCACTAGCTTCAACTATATCAAACTCTTCTATTGTTTTTGTAAACTTCACTAGATGGGGTACTCCTGTATTTATTAACCACCAAGATTTTTCATTGTGCACAATATTTTTGTCTATTATCACAGGAGGGGTTAGTTCACTAAGAACCATACCACTATTAAAGCTGTCTGTATTTAAGCTATTTATATCAACTTCAGCACTTATAACGCCAGCTCCAGTTAAAAAGCTCATGTTTTTTGGAGCCAAATGATGTGTAAATGCATAGTGAGCACAAGCTCTAGTTCCGTTTCCACACATCTCAGCTGTACTTCCATCAGAGTTATAAAATTGCCACTCAAAATCATATTTAGCATGTGGAATTATGACTATTAAACCATCTGCACCAATACCATCTTGTCTGTGGCATAGCTCTTTTGCTAATTCAGTTCTGTCCTCTTTCACATCACTATGAAAAATTACAAAATCATTGCCGTTAGCGCTATATTTTGATATTTTCATAGGTATTTCTCTTTAATTATCTCAACAAAATCTTCACACTCTTTTTGTAAATGTTTCAAATTTTTAGAATTATCTATAACCCAAGTGGCCATTTTCTTTTTTTCATCTATTGGCATTTGAGAGTTTATTCTTTTTAGAGATTCCTCTTTATCATAATTATTTCTTTTCATAAAACGCTCTAATTGAATATCCCTAGGAGCATATATAACAACACTATCTTTTATATCGTACGATTTATTTTCAAAAAAGAGTGGGATATCTATAAGGTAAGGAAATTTAAAACTATCTTGTTTTTCACTTTGTTTCTCAATCTCTGCTCTAATTTTAGGATGTAAAAAATCTTCAAGTTTTTTCTTAGCATGTGAGTCTGAAAAAATCAAATTACCAAGTTGTGCTCTATCAACTTTATCATGTTTTATATATTTTACACCAAATTCATCTCTAACCCAGTTATGAGAAGCATCTAAAATATCATGACTGATTGTATCTGCATCAATAACACGCATCCCATTAAGATATAAAAGAGAGGCAACTGTACTTTTACCAGTGGCAATTCCTCCAGTTAATGCGATTGCGTATTTAAATGCCATTAGTTTTTTATAACCCCTAAATATTCTTTACGGACATAGTTGCCCATTGCGAATGAAGCGATGTGAACATCACAATTATAATACTCTAAATTATCTAGCATATCAGCTCTTTGTAAAATCAAATCAGCTGTTGGATGGTACTCTTTTGAAGCTAAAAGTGCCATCTCTCCTTCACCTATATGAAATGGCATAACTATTTTTGCATATTTGCCTAAAGTATTTATAGCTTTTTTAGCTTCATCTACACTATCTAATGAATCAATAACGTTAACAATCAATCCATCATCTTTTAATACACGATTAATTTGTGAAGTAATTAATTCTTCTACATTAAGTTCACTTATCACAACATCATATTTTTGTGTATCTAATTTACTAATATTTTCTAAAGTACAAGCTACGCCATCAAAGTTAATTTTATCATGTTTTTTAATCTCTTTTTCTAATTTTTCAATATCATTACTAATTATTAATACATTCTTTGGCTCTTTATGAGAACATAAAGGTATGTGTACCATCATCTCATTTCTTATAAATTCTTTCATTTTAAAATCCTATTAAATTATTAAACGATTTTAGCATATTTGGATTAATTTTACTTAATAAAAGGTATAATTGCATAAATATTTATCTATATATAAAGGTTATTTATGAATTTTAATAAAATAAGAACTTTTTGTAGAGTTTTTCGTATTATTCTTGGTACATCCCTTATTATTATGGGTATTGCTTTAGTGAATTCTTGGGAAAATGCTACTTGGTTATTTTTAGGTGTAATCCCCCTTATTGCGGGAATAGCAAATTTTTGCCCTTTATGTATCATCTCAAAAAAGTGTGACCTACCAAATTAACTAGGAGTTTAAATGAGTCAAATTAGCTATAAAGAGGCGGGTGTTGATATTGATGCTGGAAACAGTTTCGTAGAAAATATTAAACCGTTTGTAAAATCAACAAAAATTCCTGGTGTATTAGGTGGTATTGGTTCTTTTGCTGGCGCTTTTGAACTTCCTACTGGATTTAAAGAACCTGTAATGCTTGCAGCTACTGATGGCGTTGGAACAAAGTTAAAACTTGCAATAGATAGTGGTATTCATAATAGTGTTGGAATTGATCTTGTTGCTATGTGTGTAAATGATCTTCTATGTAACTTTGGTACCCCATCTTTCTTTTTAGATTATTATGCAACTGGTAAACTTGATGTAAACGTAGCTACAAATGTAGTTGCTGGTATCGCTGAGGGCTGTATCAGAAGTGAATGCGCACTTATCGGTGGTGAAACTGCTGAGATGCCAGGTATGTACTCTGAGAATGATTATGACTTAGCTGGTTTTGCAGTTGGCGTTGCTGAAAAATCTGAAATGGATAGAGTATCCCTTGTTAGAGCTGGACATAAACTTATAGCACTACCTAGTTCGGGTCTTCATTCAAACGGTTTTTCACTTGCAAGAAAAGTATTGTTTGAAAAAATGAACTTAGGCTTTAATGAAGATTTTAATGGCAAACTATTAATTGAAACTCTATTAGAACCAACAAATATTTATGTAAAAACTTTTAAAGCCCTAAAAAATGAGATAGTAGCAATGGCGCATATAACTGGTGGTGGTATTGTTGAAAATCTTCCTCGTGTATTGCCAGAAAACTTAAAAGCAGAAGTAAAAAAAGATGCTATAAAAGTTTTACCAATCTTTGAGCTAATATCTAAGCATGTAGATATAGATGAGATGTACAGAGCCTTTAATATGGGTGTTGGTATGATACTTGTTGTAGAAGACAAAAATGTAGACACTGTTTTAACTAAAGCAAGTGGTTCTTATTTAATTGGTGAAATTTTAGAGGGTAGCAGAGAAGCGATAATGATTTAATAACTACTCCACCTTCGTCATTTTGTGCTTGACACGGAATCTTGTAGATCTTGAATTATCATGCCTTTGTGGTACAAGTTCAAGATGATACTTATTTAAATACTTTTTCCAAATCTTTTACAACAGCACCCGGCACAGTCATAATTCCCATAAATCCACCCATATCTAGTAATGGATACGAAATAGCAATATAATATTTAGCACTCATTGCTCTTGCTTTAGAATCTTCTATAAGTACAGTCCATGGAAGTAATCCAGCATTAGCACGACCAATTTTTTTAGTAAACTTAGATGTTCTTTTACCAAGTTCATAACCTAAAAGAGTGCTATTTTCTGAGAGTTTTATCTCAAATATTTTTTTCTTACCCTTTTTGTATTTATCTGCTTTAGCTAATAATTCAGAATTAGGACCTTTTCCAACTATATCTTGATCTTCATAATAAGGCATACTTACCATAAAATGGTAATCAGCTAAATCATCAAATTTCCATTTATCAATAGAACCTTTTAATCCAGGAAATGCTTTATTAATATTTTCTAGTTGAGCATTAAATACTTCATGATTATAGTCATCTTGCATATATGCTTTACCAAAGTATACTGGATTGCTAAAACTTATTGTTTTTTCTTTATCATCTATAAATAAACGCAATATCGCAGCGTGACCACGGCCTGGTTTTGCAGCTTCAGCTTTTAAAGCATCATTTGTAAAAATAATTGTATGCCCTTTTTTAACTGGTTTATAAACTGCAACTATCTCATATCCAGCAGCCTTTAACTTACTCTTAGCAGTATCTATATCAATATAATTTCCTTGAAGATATGTACTTATCTTTTTGCCTTCATATCCAGTTGCTGTGGCAGTTGCTGATGGAGTTGTTGTGCTACAACCTGCAAACATCACTAATGCTATAGTCGCAATAATTTTTAATAATTTTTTCATATCTCTCTTGCTCCTAATTCTTTCATAATTGAAATTATCTCTGCATCAAGATCATTGGCACTTTTAATCATAATCTCATCTTTGATATTCATAACCGCTACCCAATTAGAAAGTCTTGGCATACCAATAACTACTTTATTTGAATCTTTTTTAATATATAAATACATAGAACAAGGCGCAAATACTCCAGCATCTGGTCGACCTTTATTAAACATATTGTACGAATATGTAAAGTGACATAAAGAGTATACAAAATAAGCATCAAACTCTTCAAAATCCATCTCTAAATCATCATAAGTCTCTTTAAAGTCCTTAAACCCTGCAATTATATAGCTTTTATCTTCAAATGCCTCTTCATAATCCTCTTGAAATTCCTCAACAAACTCAGCAATATCATCTGGTCTATCAAATTCTAATTCAAAAGTCATCATTGGTTTAGCAGGAAGCATATCATATGAAGTTATTTTAACTTTACCGCCAAGTGTTTTTTGAACATGTTCATCTAATGCAGGAAACATTGAAGTAAATTCAGCACGAATAGCAGGATCACTAACACCAACAATATCTAGCATTGTAGATGGAACAATATGTCCTACATAAGTTTTATCTTTATCTTTAGTTTTATAAATGTGAAGATTAAATGGAGAAAAAGCGCCTAACTCTGGTGCTTTTTTTAGTAAAGCATTAAGTTTTTCATCGTTTGCTATAGAGAAAAAACCTAAATTATCAAGAGTAACTTTCCAATTTTTATCAAAATCTGGATCTTTTGGATTTCCATACCTCTGTGCATATGCATCATTTATGCGCTCATGTGGATCACTTAAGACAAATCCTGTCTCAGAGATATCCCCATTAATCATTTTGTTATATTTAACTTCTGCATCACCAGGGATTATGTTAAATCTTACACCCTCAGCTGAAAAAGCAATAGAAGAAGTTAAAACAAGTACAGCTATACTTTTTACTATATTTTTAAACATTTTGTTTCCTTATTTAAATATTTGAACTCTCTGATTAATTAGCTATTAGATTCTGAATCAAGTCCAGAATGACGTAACTATCGTCATTCCAAGCTTGTGCCACAAGGGCATTACTTCGGTCACTTGGAATCTAACTTATAATTAATCAGAGGTCTCATTTATTATTGAAATCACAAATTTATCACAGCTATTCTATCATAAAAGTATATAATTAAAATTATTAATAATATTAGTTTTTATTTTTACAACAAAATTGATGTCACAAAAAAAGGACATCAATAGAAAATTTAATATTTTTTAACTTAGAATATATATGAAACAGCTACTGTAAAACCTGCTTGAGAGTGATTTACATCAGCTGTTGATGGATTACCAGCAAAACCTGTCGTATCGTAAGATACACTAACTTCTGGCGCATAAACAAGTGCGAAGTCAACACTTAAAGTATCACTTACAAAATAACCACCACCAAGCGTGATATGTGATTCTACTATACCTGGGAAACCTGATAAATTAAAAAAGTTTTGTACGGCACCCGTGTAAGTTGTTCCATCTTGCTCAGCTACTGGATTTTGTGCATAGTTGTAACCAGCTCTAATTGCCCATGTTTTAGTTGCATATTCATAACCTAAAGCAAATACATTTTGATTTTCCCAACCAAAATCAGCATAACCAACGGCATCACCCCATGCTATATTTTTATAATCAAAAGCTACAGTATGTTCAGCAATATTATATGACAAACCAACTCCAAATTCAGCTGGTTGTTCTAGTTTATCACCTGATGTGATATCATTTTGTACATTAAATGCAACTATAGATGCACTAAGAGTATTTTCATATTCCATTGAAATTTTAGATTTATATACTAAGCCAGCAGTTAATCCTTTAAAATTAGCATCCTTAAAATCATAAGCCATACCAATTTCAAAACCATAACCAACATCTGTAGAAGCTCCATTATCTAAAGGTGTAGTCATAGTTTGATGACTCATTTGCAGTGAACCATATTGTAAGATTGGAGCTAAACCAAAAGCAAATCCAAATTTTTCATAAGACATGGGAACTGCAACTTTCATAATTTGCAACTCTGTTTTCATCTCAAAAGCACCATTATCATCTACGCTACCCCTAGTATTATCGGAGTAATCTGTACCCATTCCAGCAACACCAGTCATAGAAAGTCCATATACAAAATTATCATTTACTCTATTAGCAAAAGCAACTTCTGGTATTACAGAAAAATCTGCTTCAGAATCAGCTGCTGGTAAAGTTGTCCCCATTGCATTAGTAGTAAAGTCAACGCCTGGCATAAAAAACGTAATTGCACCAGTAACTTCTTTATTTTTAACTGTGTTAATTAATGCTGGATTTGCTAAACCTGATTCAGCACCAAAACTAGTAGCAACACCAACACCACCCATTGCACGTGCTTTAGCACCTTGACCAATCATAATATCTCCATTAGTCGCAAATGCAGAAGATGCACCCAAAAGCATTGAAGCAACAAGTGCTAATTTTATTGTTTTTTTCATTTTTCTCTCCTCAGAGTTATTTATGCCCGTTTATTTTGTATAAACTACTTTAAACTCATCTATTATAAGTGAGTTATTTATAATAAAAACTTAATATATAAACTAGTTATATAATTAAATATTATTTTATTATTAAATAAATTCAAATATTCACGCTCAATATACAAGTGATTTTTTATATGATAACAACAAATTAAATATTGGTAGTTACTACACAGTAAGAGGATATACAGCTTCACTTTATGGCAACAGAGGTATC
>WFPU01000285.1 GCA_015487435.1 Sulfurimonas sp. | reverse complement strand
TGTAACTGAAGCTACTGGAGATTTAGAATCTACATCTGTATCGTTTGCAATTACATCTATAGTTACCGCTGCATCTTCGTTTGTAGTTGCACTATCATCTACCACTGTAGTTGTATCATTTATAGCATCTTTTGCTTGGGCGGCTAATCTAGCTTCTTCTTTTAGAAGATCATTCTCATCTTCTAAATTCTTTTCTACTTCTGCTAACTTTTCAAATTCTCTTTCACGAAGATCAGCTGTTACATCTGTCGCAGCTTCATTGAATTTAGAAAATATCGCTTCTCCACCTTCAGTAGACTGAGGTCCACCACCAGCTTCTTCACCAGCTGCTACTTCAATATCATCCAAGTCATTACCGTACTCTTTAAGGATATCCATCATAGTATCGCCTTGAGTTACAGTTTCATTCTCTGCAAACTCTGGCTGATGTAAAGAATCGTCGAAAAGTTGTTCCTCTGTACCTAAAACAACAAGATTAGAACCATCTTTCATATTTAATACAATATTGTCCATAGGGCTATTAGAACTATCACCAATAATCACCTCTCCTTCATAGATTAGATCTCCTTCAGATAATTCACGAAGAGAACCGTTTTCGGCTTTAACATAAAATTTACCACTATCTATACTTGTAATTTTTCCTATTGCTGATGACATAATAATTCCTTAAATATAATTTTATGATGTAATAATATGATAATTTGATAATAATATATATTGTACTTGAGTACAGTATTGCAAAATCACTTAAATAAAAGGTATATTAATTTTTTAAAATGTAAATATAACTTTTTTTATCAAAACCATAGTTTTCATAAAATTTATGTGCTTGCACTCTTTGAAGACCACTTGAGAGTACAATATTTTCACACATTGCCACTCTAGAAAAATCAACTAAATAATCAAGCATCATCTTTGCATAACCTTTTGTTCTTAAAGCTGAGTCAGTTACTAAATCATAAACATAAAGATGTCTTTTATGATATAAATTTGTTTGTATTGCAACACCTGCATAAGTTATTAGTTTTTCATTTTCAAAAATCCCAATCATCTTATACTCCATATGGCGCATCTCATATATCAAATCTTCAAACTCTTTATAGCTAAGTTCAGTTCGAAGTTGAGATAATATTTCATAGGCAATATCTAATTCTTTTAAATTTAATTCTCTTATTTGCATATCACATTTTATAATTACTTTGCTATAATTTCGATAAATATAAGGAAAAAATTTTATGAATATTAAAAACTTTGAAGTTGTTATCGTTGGAGCTGGTATTTCTGGATGTGCATTAGCTTATACAATAGCTAGATATACCGATATAAAATCTATTGCTGTTATTGAAAAATACGAAGATGTATCTACACTAAATTCAAAAGGTACTAGTAACTCACAAACAATGCATGCGGGTGATATTGAGACAAATTATACCTTAGAAAAAGCAGCTATCACTAAAAGAACTGCAAAGATGGTTGAGAGATATTGTTTAGGTCATGGGCTACAAAATGATGTCATCTATTCTCATCAAAAGATGGCACTTGGTATTGGTAAAAAAGAAGTTGAATTCTTACTACATCGCTATGAAGAGTTTAATCAACTATTTCCTTATCTTGAAGTATGGAATAAAGAAAAACTAAAAGAATTAGAGCCTCGCGTTGTTTATGATGAAAATGGAAATGAAAGACCTGAAGAGATAGTTGGAGTTGGAACTAGAGATCAATGGACAACTGTAGATTTTGCAAAACTATCACAATCATTTATAGATGAGATAAAAAAAGAAGATGTAGAGTTTGAGCTATTTTTAAACACTGAAGTTAAAGATATTGAACATTCAGATAAACGAGGCTATGTTGTAAAAACACCAAAAGGTAATTTTTATGCTGACTTTGTAGCAACTGACGCTGGTGCCCATTCACTGTTTTTAGCACATCGTATGGGATTTGGAAAAAATCTTGGTTGTCTCCCTGTTGCTGGTAGCTTTTACATGACAAACCAAAAGCTTTTAAATGGTAAAGTTTACATGATACAAAATCCAAAGCTACCATTTGCGGCACTCCATGGGGACCCAGATATTTTAGCAAATGGAAACACGCGCTTTGGACCAACTGCACTAATGCTTCCAAAACTAGAGAGGTATAAACCAGGAACTTACATGGATTTTTGGAAAACTCTTAGGTTTGATATGGACATAGTTAAAGCATTATGGAAACTTTTAAAAGAGAGTGACATTCGTAACTATATATTTAGAAACTTTTTATTTGAAGTACCTTTTTTAAATAAACGCCTATTTTTAAAGGATGCAAGAAAAATCGTACCTGGACTTAAGTTAGATGAGTTTGAGTATGCCAAAGGTTTTGGTGGTGTTCGTCCGCAAGTGCTGAACAAAGATGAGCAAAAACTTATGTTAGGTGAAGCATCCATCTTTACAGGAGAGGGTTTGATTTTTAACATGACACCATCCCCAGGAGCTACATCTTGTCTTGGTAATGCTGAGCGTGATGTAAAATATATTTGTAAATATTTAGGTAAGGAATTTAATCAGCAACACTTTAATGATGAACTAACTGAGGGTGAGTACTGTGTACTTCCAGAGCCTATTGAATCACAAAAAACTGTTGTAAATCTTATCCGTGCAGAGATTGCTCGTACAGAAGAAAAATATATGGAAAAAACCATAATCAATAAACCTGATGAAGATTTTTGGGACAAACCACACTCAAAACTAAAATAATCATCTTTTAATTAACTCTTAGATATAATTCGCCAATTTTAATATATCTAAGAGAGACAAACATGGTAACAGTTCAAAATTTAATTATGCGCTTTGGAAATAGAGTTCTATTTCAAGACATAAACCTCAAACTTGACCGTCATAAAAGATACGGCCTTATCGGTGCTAATGGTGCTGGAAAAACTACATTTTTGAAAATTCTAAGTGGTGAAATCGACGAATTTGAAGGGGAAGTTATTATTCCTAAAGCAAACAGAGTTGGTGTACTTGGTCAAAATCAATTTGCATTTGAAGATTATACAATCATGGATGCCGTTTTATTTGGAAACAAAAGATTATACGATGCAGTAAAAGAAAAAGAAGATTTATATGCAAATGGTGACTTTGAAGATGATGTTGTAAATAACCGTCTAGCTGAACTTGAAGTTATATCTGTTGAAGAAGATCCAACATATGAATACGAAGTAAAAATTGGTAAAATTTTAGAAAATGTTGGTATCCCTGCTAGTGAACACTATAATCTTATGAGTTCACTAGACTCCGCTGACAAATTCAAAGTTTTACTAGCTCAAGTTTTATTTCCTAAACCAGATGTATTGTTCCTTGATGAGCCTACCAATAACCTTGACATTGAAACTATCTCTTGGTTAGAAAATGAGCTAAAACGCCATGAAGGTACTATGGTAGTAATTTCACACGATAGACACTTCTTAAATGCTGTAGTTACTAATATTCTAGATGTTGATTATCAAAAAATTCGTGAATTTACGGGTAATTATGATGATTGGTATATTGCTGCAAATATAATGGCTAAACAACTTGAGCTTGATAATGCTAAACAACAAAAAGAAAAAGATGAGCTAGAAGCTTTTGTTAGAAGATTCTCGGCAAATGCATCAAAAGCAAAACAAGCAACTTCTAGACAAAGAAAACTAGATAAAATGGAACTTGAAGATATAAAACCATCATCACGCCGTGATCCTAGTATTGTGTTTAAAGCAAAAAGAACTATGGGTGATGAAGCTTTATTTATAACAGATGTAAGCCACTCTTATGGAGATAATAAAGTTCTTAAAAATATCAACCTTACATTTGAACCAAATGAAAAAGTTGCACTAATTGGTGGAAATGGTGTTGGTAAAACAACTCTACTTAAAATTATGATGGAAGAGATAAAGCCAAGCGGTGGAGAAGTGAAATGGGGTGCTACGATTGAACCTAGTTATTTCCCACAAGATACTGCCGATACAATTAGTGGTGATGGTACGCTTTATGACTGGTTAAGAGCATTTGATCCTAAGCGTGATATTGCAGAGATAAGAAACTGTCTTGGTCGTATGCTATTTAATGGTGAACAGCAAGAAAAATCAGTAGAATCTATCTCTGGTGGTGAAAAGCATCGTATGATGTTAAGTAAAATGATGCTAGAGGGTGGAAACTTTTTAGTTTTAGATGAGCCTTCAAATCATCTTGACTTAGAGGCTATCGTTGCCCTAGGTGAAGCACTTCACAACTTCAAAGGAAATGTAATATGTGTATCTCACGACCGTGAGTTATTAGATGCTTATGCTTCTCGTATCATTGAAATTCAAGCTGATGGTTCTATTATTGACTTCAAGGGAAGTTATGAAGAGTTTGCAGAAGCTCGTGAAAAAGGTGAAATATAGATGTCTAAATACACCAACTTCTTAGGTCTTGGAATCGCAGGTAATTTTGCTCTTCACTTAGACCAAGCTGGTGAAGCTGAGGATTTTAAAGATATTATTACAGAAGATGAAGCAGCTCCTAAGGGGATGTTTCCTTTTTATCTACCAAATTCAAACCCTTTTGCAAAAGAGATTTTAAGTACATACCCTCTTTCTTCAGACACCATTAAACTACCTAACAAAGATGTTAATGTTCAAGCAGAACCAGAAGTTGGCTTAATATGTAATCTAGAATATGAAAATGGTAAATTATCAAAAATTATACCTACTTTTTTTGGAGCTTACAACGACTGTTCAATCAGGATTGCAGGAGCCAAAAAAATTAGCGACAAGAAAAACTGGGGAAAATTTTCTAAAGGAATCAGTGATTCTCTTTTTGAGATAGATAAATTTGCAGATGGTGGAGTTATGGATAAATTCTCAATCGCTTCATTTCTATGTCGTGATGGTGAAGTTCATGCCTATGGAGAGAATGTTGAGCTAAATGGTTATAGCTATTTTTATGATAAATTAATATCATGGATACTAAACCAAATAAACACGCAAAAAGATTTTGGACCACTAGAAGATTTAAGTAAATATATTTTAGCGTGCAAAAATCCTACACAAGCTATAATCTCAATAGGGGCTACAAGATATACAACATACGGAGAGAACACTTTTTTAAATGTTGGAGATGAAGTTGTTATTGTTGTATATAATCACGATTTATGCTCTTTAGATGAAGTTATAAGCTCAATTAAAAATTCATCATTTGATAACTTAAAAATGAGTGTACTTTCACAAAAAGTTATCTAATGAATCGTGGTAAAAAATTAAATCTTTTTATTGGTGCTGATATAGATGATAGTTGGGCAGAGGTACAATCTCCTCGAAAATCTATAATCTCAAATGATATTTTAGAACCATCTTCACATCAACTTTTTTTCTCAAAAGAGAAAAGAAAAGGTAAAGCTGTAACTTTAGTAGGAGAGTTCCAGATGCCAAAAAATGACTGCAACGCTATTCTAAAAACACTAAAAAAAAAGCTAGGTTGTGGTGGGGTTTACAAAGATAATTTTATGGAATTTCAAGGGGAACTAAAAGATAAGATTCGCCCTTTACTAGTTAATGAAGGTTTTAAATTTAAATCCAAGCACTAAATGACCCTATGCTACCTCTTTAAACTTACTTACATCAGTAGTCAATAAATATTTATCGCGACCACTATTTTTAGCTTCATATAACATCTCATCAGCACGAGTGATTAAATATTCTTCATTTAAGGATTGATCAGCGATACAACAAACTACACCAACTGATATTGTAAGGAATTCATTTACTTTTGATCCCTCATGCTTTATCTCTCGAGCTCTTACAGAGTCACATATATTTTGTGCTATTAATGAGCTGTTTTTTTCATCTGTATCTGAAAGTAATACTCCAAACTCTTCACCACCAAGTCTAAATACATAATCACTAGGGCGCTTTAATAAATCTTGTAATACTTTAGCAACACTTTTAAGCGCATAATCTCCCTCTATATGTCCATAAGTATCATTGTACTGTTTAAAGAAATCTATATCTAACATCATATAAGTTATGAATTTATTCTCGCGTTTAGCCCGTTTTAGCTCTTTATCATAAATAAAATTAAAATATCGTCTATTATGAAGTGATGTTAACGAATCTGTATATGATGCATTTTCAAGTTTTTTATTTGCAAGTTTTAATTTTTTTGTTGAAATTTCTAATTTTGTTTGATCGCTTTGAATACTCTTAAATACATAAAAAGAGATAACTAAGATACCAAATATTACAACAAACAATATAAAAGCTACCTCTTTTATAATAGCATTATATGAGTATAAAAACTTTTTACGCTCATACTTAGCAATATCTACTTCATACTTTATTAATTTTTTAATAATTGTATGTATATGTAAAATTTTTTTCTCTAAGATATCACTAGATATGTTTTTTAATACTGTACCTTTTTCACTTAGCTTTACAATTTTTGAAAAATACTCATTAATAGATGTTATCTCTAAAAAAACATACTCAACATATTGTAACTCTTCATCTCTTTTAAAGTGCCCTTGGTAGCTTTTCCATTTTTTTTCTATTATTTCAATTGAATTATTTATTTGAGATGAAATTTGAGATGATGAAATATCATCAGATTTTGCTTTATAAATTATGCTTGGTAGTTCTCCATTATATATTTGGAGGATATCATTTAGTTCTGTCACAGGGACTAGTGAACCAAAATATAATGAGTCAATATTTTTTTTCATTGCGTTCATATTTATAGCACCCATTATCGATACCAATATTAATCCCAATGTTACTAAGATGAATAAAAAAAGTAATTTACTTCTTAGCTTTAATGCTTCAATGAATCTCATACTATTACTGATAGCAAACTTTATACCATGTGTAAATAATTTATGCTAGAATTCTAAATAAAAATCAATAAATAACTAATAAAAAGGACACTACGTTATGCCAGTAGCAAAAACTATAAACACTGATACATATTTAGATATAAGCGAGATAGAAAAAAACTTACAAAATGTAGACTATATCATACTAGCAACCCCCGCTCCAAGGCATTTTAAAGACACTCCTATCCAATTTACAATCTTTTTGAATACACAAGAAAATTTTCCACAAGATATTAAAGATGCTATATTAGATAAATTTTTAGATGAACAAGAGATATTTAACCCAATAGAAGTTATGAGTCAAATTATGCCTGTAGGGTTTGGTTTATCTACACAACAAGATACATTGATGCCACTTTTATTAGTAAAATCTGAGGATGTGAAAAATATACCAAATAAACCTATGCATGTTATAGATTTTTTGGCTGACTCTGAAAAATTTAATGAAGTTAAAAATGACGGTCTAACTGGTTGGAGCTATAGCTACAACTAGTTTTCTAAATCAATCACCTCTTTTTTAATTGCTGATGATAAATTTTCATATCCCTTTTTAGTAACTAAAATATTATCTTCAATTCTTATACCGATTCCACGATATTTTTTAGGGACACTCTCATCATATTTATCAATATATATACCTGGTTCTATAGTTAACACCATCCCCTCTTTTAAAAGAATTTCATCCCCTTTTTCATCTTTATATGGGCATTCATCATGTACATCTAATCCCATCCAATGACCAATGCCATGTGGATAATATTTTTTATGTATCTGCTTTTTAATAATTTTTTGATAATTACCTTTTAAGATACCAAGTCTAATCATCCCTTTTACTAAAAGTTCTTCACTTTTTTTATGTAACTCTGAGCGTTTAATATTTGGTCTTACCATCTTGATAATAGTTTTTTCAACTGATAATATTAACTCATATATCTCTTTTTGAGCTTTTGAAAATTGTTTATTTACAGGGATAGTGCGGGTTACATCACTAGCATAATATTCATATTCACAACCAGCATCTATAAGGATTAATTCTCCATCAACAAGTGGTTTATTATTATCAATATAGTGAAGAGTATTTGCACTATTTCCACATGCTACAATTGAAGTATAGGCACTATCATAAGCTCCATTAACCTTAAAAATATGTTCTATAATTGATAATAATTCATATTCATTTTTACCATTTTTATCTAACTTCATCAATGTATGATGTGCTTTTTTAGTGATTTTTATAGCTTTTTTTATAAGTAAAATTTCTGATTTGCTTTTTATAAGTCTCATTTTTTCAATAAGTAAAGCTATATTTTTATGAATATCTATATTTTTTTTAAGTAGTCCAATTTTAGAATCATCCTGTTTAAAATCAAAATACAAACTCTTTTTTAACTCTAAAAATTTACTGATTTTCTTATCAAACTCATCTGATA
>WFPU01000284.1 GCA_015487435.1 Sulfurimonas sp. | reverse complement strand
GTATCAAAAGAAAATATATATTTGTAATCATTAAATTTATTGTTATCATATAAATAAATAGGAAAAGCTGATTTATTTTTTATATAATTAGGATTTCCAATGAAAGAAAAAGTATCTAAACCCCATAAAACATGTTTTAATTGTTTATTGTTTAATAGTACATACTGCAATAAAATACTCTCTTCCTTGGCAGAAGCTCCTTCAAGTGGTAATTTTAAAACTTTTTTATAATGTAATATCTTTTCTACTTGTAATGGTTTGAAATTTTCAACCATAGAGGTTCCTAAAATAATAGAATTGTAAGAGCTATGCCTAATTAGTCCACTATTCATAGTACGTTCATTGTCATAGGCAATTGGATAAAAAGCTGTAAGTCTATAATAGTGAAATGGATCGATGATGAAATTAAGAGTAGCAACAATGAAAGGTATTGATATAACACTGTATAGCCAAAATTTCACCCATACTTTAGCACTTATAGACATCGTTGTCTCCTTAAAAATTAAAGTATAAAAATTCACTAACTTTATTAAATGATAAAATACTGTATGCGAATAAAAAAGAACTAAATAAAATGTATTTAAAATTAAATTTAAGTGATTGTGTAAGTTGTGTAGAATTTTTAAAGGTCAATGATAAAATAAATGCAATTAAAATCCAATTTAATACACTACTCCCGCCTCCAATATGTTTAGTTATGTTTGTAAATTCGACTCCATAGGTTTGCAAAAATGATAGTTTATGTATAAATTTTTCTGAAAGAACAATATGTTTATAATTGACCATCCCTTCTAAAACTTTTAAAGCATCCGAGAAGTCCTTAGCACGAAAGAATACCCAAGAGATGTTAATAAAATTAAAAGTGATAAACCAAGCAAGAACAACATGCATAGTAAAACCAAGTTTATTCCAAACTCTATGAATCACTAAAGCTATACCATGTAAGAATCCCCAAAACACGAATGTCCAACCAGCCCCATGCCATAAACCACCAAGTAAGAATGTAATAAGTAAGTTGGCATAGATTCGAGGCTCACTTACTCTGCTGCCCCCAAGAGGAATATAGATATAGTCTCGTAAGAAGTGAGAGAGTGTAATGTGCCATCTTCTCCAAAAATCTTGTATATCTTTGGCTTTGTATGGAGAGTCAAAGTTTTGAGGAAGTCTGATGTTAAAGAGCAGTGCTGCCCCTATAGCCATATCGGTATATCCACTAAAGTCAAAGTAGAGCTGAAATGTATAAGAGAGTGATGTGGCCCAAGCTTCTATCATATTTAAACTCTGCGCATAATCAAACCCATTTGTTGTCCATGTGGAAAAAGTATCTGCAATAACAACTTTCTTAAAAAGACCAATAGAAAAAATAAACAGACCAGCTGCAATATTTTTATATCTCTTTACAAGATTCCATCTTGATGCAAACTGTGGCATCATTTCTTTATGGTGTACGATGGGACCGGCAATAAGCTGAGGAAAAAAGGTAACAAAAAGTGCATAGTTTAAAAAGTCATACTCTTTGGTTTCATTTCTGTAACTATCTACCAAATAGGATATTTGTTGAAAGGTAAAGAAACTAATCCCTAAAGGGAGTGCTAGATTATAAAGTCCTACATTCTCATTCCAGACATAGTTAAAGTTCTCTATAAAGAAGTCAGCATACTTAAAATAACCAAGAAGAGCAATATTGGAGACAATACCAAAAGTTAAAATACTCTTTTTTGACACTCTTGCGTGAGATGCATCTTTGTTTAATATATTGCCTACCATATAGTTAAATAACATAGAGATAAGAATAATAGGAAGATATATTGGATTCCACCAACTGTAAAAGAAGAGAGATGCAAATACTAAAAAGCCTTTTGCACCTATTATCAGTCTTTTATTTATTAAAAAGAAATAGACAAAAAAAGTGATGGGTAAAAAGAAAAATATGTACTCGTAACTGTTAAATAGCATTATATTTTTGTAAATTCTATTTTAATTGTTTTGACTTTATCTTGGACTGAAATGGAATTTATTTTATAATCTTTAACATTGTTAATTCCATCACTTAGCTGAGATATAATACCTCTTTTGAATTTTGAAAAGATTTTTTTATTTATATCAGATAATTTCCTATTCTGTTTGAGAATTTTTTTATTTGTCGATACTTTTCCTTCATTATCAAGAGTTAGTGAAAAAGGATGAGGAAGCATAGTGATTTTTCCCTCTGTGTCAAATAAAGGGTTGTACCCTTTAAACAAGTGTCTTAAAAGAAAATCATCATCTTCTTTACCCCATTGCCAATATTTATTTGAAAAACCGTTGATATCAAAAAATATTTTTTTAGGTACTAAAATAGCTCCGCCAAAGACAGTTTGCGGGTATTCCTCAAAATCATTTTCGCCTCTTTTTATATAATTAAAAAGTCGAATTGTTTGATTAGAATATCTATAATCTATATTTGTAGGCATGGAATCTACATCATGAAAGACAAAATATTCACTATCGCTATTTGCATGTAAAGCTGCTATATTCATCAGCTTAGCTTTATTAAAAAACAGTTGGTCTTCTTGCTCTACTATAATTATTTCATAATCAATTTTTTGTTCAGATAAACGCTGTTCAACGGCAGGTAAAAATTCTTGTAAATGTGCTTCTCTATTTCTAAAAGGTATGATAAGAGTTAACTTTTTATTATCTCTTTTGATTTCCATTGTATTGTTATTTTTTCTTGAATTAAGAATCTTTTGTTTCATGGGAAGTGTCAAAGAAAGTGCATTCATCGATAAAGGTTTTAAAGTACCACATTGATTGTATTGAATATTGACATCATTTCCAAGCTTGGAAGACGGTAATATCATTAGTATAAATTGTTTGATTTTTTCTATAAAATTATTCATTGTTTTAATGATTCCATTGAATGTTTTCTTTTAGTATTTTAGCAGGATTTCCTGCAATAATAGCATCCTTTTGTATAAATTCTTTCGAGATGGTTGTGTTTGCTCCAATAATACACCCGTCAGGAATTTTAGAACCTTTGAGAATAAAACTTTTTGCCCCTATCCATACATTGTTTCCAATAATGATTTTTTTATCTTGGTTTATAAGAGTGTTATCTTTTCCATAAATGGCATGCTGATCTGTATCCATAAGAATACTCTGCCATGCTATCATAGTATTATCACCTATTTGTATCTCTTTTGCGCAGATAATCATCGTATCACCGGTGATATCAAAATTATTTCCCAAAATTAGCTTTCCACTAACCATTATTTTAGCGCCTACACCGATTTTTGTTTTTCCTTGAAAGTAGATGTCTCCGGTAATTTTAAGTACGCTTCGCTCATACCGATAATCCATCATATCTGTTCCGCCAAAACCGATTCTGACAATACCTGTTTTTATTTTAGATAAATGTGCTTTTCCTGACAATGAGCGAAGTTTCGTTTTTCTTGAAACCATAATAGGGAGTTTTATAGCTTGAGAAAATGGCAGTAGTCTGAAGTTTACATAAATACTTTTTGGTGTTCCTGAAATATATCGGATTAATTTTGTGATTTTATCGGTATTCATAGCGATTTTTGCCTTTGCGCTTTAGAAATAGAATTAAATAGTCCTGCAAATAGTGCAAAGAATATCATTGGGTTCATAGTGTGAAATGTATTGTGTGTAAATGAAAACATTATAAATGATGTTGCAAATAAAAGGCTTAGAATTTTATATTCTTTTGATTGATATTTTAATGTAAAAAGTGAGTATATTATTAAAAATGAAATAAAGAGACCAATAATACCTAATTGAACAGAAATAGTTATAAATGCATTGTGGTAATCAGCAAAATTTCTAAAATGCTGTGCATCAAATTGATTTTCGTGTGCATATTTTTTGATCTTATCCATACTGTAGGCTATGCCTGTCCCTAAAATTGGATGTTGTGAAAATGTGTCCATGCCCATCACGGTTAAGGCTATTCTTGAACCTCCGCTTCCATTGTAATTATTGTGTACAATTACGTTATTTATATCTGTATAAAGCTGATTGGATCTATCGTGAAAATTAGGACTTAGATTATAAGCTAAAAAGAAAGCAATGAAAATTACCATAAATGAAAGTGCAAAAGCTTTGATTTTATGTTTCACGGAAGAAAAAATTGTTATAAGAATTAAAACAATAAAGATGATTTGTCCGGTTCTTCCACCGTTGATGAAGAGGTTGGTTGTCGCTGTAATAAAAAAGAAAATGTAAAAGAACTTATATTTGAGGTTTTTTTCATAAAAAAATCGCACTAGTAATACATTCACGGTAAAAGCCAATACGGTACTATATGTCATATGACTCATAAAAGGTGTTGGATCACTTGGAGAGATATTTTTATAGTGAATTAATTCAAAAAATATGGCATATGAAGTAAGTTCACTGATAAACATAGCCGCTAAAAAAGCGGAGAGAATATGTGATGTGTATTTTCTATCAAAAGAAGAATAAAAAACAAAAATAATAAGCAAATGTCTATATTTTGCAACATATCTGAATGTTGTTTCCGCATTTCCATGCCAAAGAATCGACAAGAGACTAAAACCTATTAAAAGAGCTATTGCAATACTAAGAAGGTTCGTTTTATAGAGTGTGAATTTTTCTTTCCAATTCCCTTCTAATATCCAAAGAAGAATCGCTAAAACTTCAAAAAAATTCGTTGCAGCTTTTGAGATTGGAAAACTAAAAGCATACGCAATAAGTGCATAATTTATATATTTTGTGTAATCTGGTTTTTTTATCATAAGCTCAGTTTTTTATATAAGTTTACTCAAATAAGTTTAAAAAAGATATAATTTGTCTAATAATTTGAATTTTATAGGCTAAAGATGAAAGAAATGAAACCTTTTATATCAATAGTGGCACCTTGTTATAATGAAGAGGATGTTATAGATATATTTTTAGAGAAGATATTTGAAGTGCTTAAAAAGCTTGGACGCTCTTATGAGATTGTCTTTGTCAATGACGGGAGTCGTGATAATACTTTAGAGATTTTAAAGCAAAAAGCACAGGAGTATGATGCAGTTCGTGTCATTAGTCTCTCACGCAACTTTGGAAAAGAAGCGGCTTTGAGTGCCGGGCTTGATATGGCTCATGGGGAAGTGGTTGTGCCTATTGATGTTGATCTTCAAGATCCTCCTGAACTTATTTTAGAGTTTGTAAAGAAATATGAAGAGGGTTATGATGTCGTTGTCGGTAAACGCGTAGACAGAACAACAGACTCGACTGCCAAGCGCGTGAGTGCAGAGACATTTTACAAACTGCACAATAAGATCTCCGATATCGAGATTCCACACAACGTCGGGGATTATAGATTGATGTCTCGCAGGGTTGTTGAAGAGTTGAAAAGATTGCCTGAAACGCAGCGCTTTATGAAAGGCATCTTTGCTTGGCTTGGGTTTAAAACGGCAGTAGTGGAATATAAACGAGATTCCCGTGCGGCAGGGGAGACAAGTTTTAATGGCTGGAAACTTTGGAATTTTGCACTTGACGGTATCACAAGTTTTTCAACAGCACCGCTTCGTGTATGGCTCTATGTCGGGATTGTACTAGCTGCCATCTCTTTTCTCTACGGCTCTTGGATTATTCTAAAAACACTTCTCTTTGGTGTAGATGCTCCAGGATATGCCTCTATGATTACCATAGTCCTGTTCCTTGGCGGTATTCAGCTGATGGGCATAGGAATTTTAGGTGAGTATATTGGTCGTATCTATTTAGAGTCGAAAAACAGACCTGTTTATATCATTGAAGATGAATATTAAAACCCACATTCTCCAATTAGCCAAATACGGCTTTTTTGGAGTGATAGCTACGCTTGTGCATCTTTTGACTGCATGGGCAATTATCTACTTTTTTTCTGCTTCTGTGTTCATTGCCAATACCTTTGCCTTTTTTACGGCTTTT
>WFPU01000283.1 GCA_015487435.1 Sulfurimonas sp. | reverse complement strand
ACAATATACTTCATATGATGAATGTGTAAACTTTTTTAAATCGGCACAAAAAACAAATCCAAATCTTTTTAAAGTTGAATCGATTGGAAAAACTTGGGAAAATAGAGAAATAATTGCAGTAAGTATTACTAAAGATGTAAAAGCAAATGAAGAGAAACCAGCACTATTTTATACAGGAACAATCCACGCAAGAGAGTGGATTGGAATAGAACTTTCGTTAACTTTTGCTCAATATATATTAGATCATATTGATTACGATCCAAGGTTAAATGCTATTTTAGACAGAACAACTTTATATATGGTTCCATGTGCAAATCCTGATGGATTTGAGTACTCAAGAAATCATTTCTCTTTTTGGAGAAAAAATAGAAGGATAAATGGAGATGGAAGTTTTGGTGTAGATTTAAATAGAAATTTTGAAATTGGGTTTACTCCAAATAAAGATATGTCTTCAAATGTTTATTCAGGTCCAAGTGCATTTAGTGAACCTGAAACTGTAGCACTTAGAGATTTTGTGCTTAAGCATAAAAATATTACTATTGCACTAGATTATCATTCACAAGGTAATGTTTTTTTTCCTGCACATAATTTTATTCATGAAGATGCAATAGATGCAATAGATCTGAATTTACTTGCAGGAAATATGGCAGAAGAGATAAGAAAAAAATCTACTAGAGAATATGGTGTTCATATGGGAAAACCACCCGTTCAACTTATTTCAGGAAGCGGTAGGGAATTTTATTATTCGCAAGGAATTTTATCTTTAGTAGCAGAAGTTGGAACTAGAAATATAAGTGATTATATAGAGCATATGAGTGAACATATAGATGAAAATATTCCAGCATTAATATATGCTTTATCAGAAGCAAATAATTATTCAAAAGATAATTTTTTACCAAGAGTTGAAAATTTTATTGCTAAATCTGTGACTTCAAAAGAGGTGGAACTTAGTTGGAATTATTCAGATGCTGAAGAAGTTTATTATGAAATATATCGTTCAACAAAGAAAAAAGGTTATGCTCAATCTTCAAATAGAATAGGGATGACAAAATTAAAAACTTTTTCTGATAAAAATTTACCATCTTCTACTAATTATTATTACTATATTCGTGCAGCATGTGAAGAGAAAAAGATAAAATCTTCATTTGCACAGATGTGTGCCGTAAGAACAAAACCTTCAGATAATATGTTTTCAAAAATTTTATATCCATCAGCTGAAAAAATTGGTTATGTTGGTGAAAAAACTAAAAATAATGGTGGTCATTTTGGTAATAATTCTCTATTTGTTGGTATTTCTGAAGCTAGAGGTGAATGTTTTGGAGTTTGCGGAATTTCTTTAAATACTGTTCCCGAAAATGCGGTGATTACAAAGGCAACAATATCTTTTTATCCAATGAACCGTGTATCTGTTCAAGTTGAGAGTTTTGGAGAGTGGAGAGTAGAGCAGATTGATGAGAGAACTATCGATAGTATAGATAGTTTTGATGAGATTAAGAATACTAAAGTATTAAGTTATATAGACAGACCTACTGGTTCAGCTCAATTATCACAAGGCATTTGGCGTACATATGATTTTGCTGCACAAGAGATAGCAGTTTTGCAAAAATCATTAAAAAGAAGAGAGGCTTATTTTAGAATGGAAGGTCCAACATCACTTCCTCTTAACCGTGCATCACAATTGATGCAGTGGGATATTGGATATGGAAAGTTTAGTGGAGGGCTTTCCTTTAGACCAAAATTAGATATATCATATACTATAAATGAAGCTAGGATAGATTTGCAGTCATCTGTTGAGTTAACAGTTTCAAAAGATGAGATAATAGAATCAAGTTTAAATGTTGGGTTTGATGAAAATGGAGATAAAAAATTTGGCTGTTTAGAATTTGATTTAATAAATTTACCAGATATGGATACTACTGTTATTTCAAATGCATATATAGATATAGAAGCTAATAAAATAAATTCTTCAAGCTCTCTTCGTTTTCATATAGAGATGGTTATTCCTTGTGATGGAAAAAAATCATATGAAAAAATTAAAAATAGAAAAATTATTGAGAGAATTGGCTATGATGTAAGTGTTTCAGATATTAAAAAAAGCTCTAAACAAAGATTTATTTTTGATAAGCATGCCATAGAAGAGATGCTTAAAAATGCTAGCGAAAATCCAAAAGTTACTTTTATCATATCGGCATCATCTCAAAAACCATTTTGTAAGTCTCAGTATGTTGATTGGTGTGATTCAAAAAGAATTAAAAGACCATCACTTGTTGTTAATTACATTAAAAAAAGAAGAACTCCTCCTGATGGTGTAACTAATTTAAGAGATAGTATTGAAAATGATATTATTAAACTAGAGTGGGATATTCCAGATGATGATAGTTATAGAGGGGCTATTGTTGTAAAAAATCCATTTAGGGTACCATGCTCTCCATATGATGGTCAAAAGCTTTATGGTGGAACTGATAATTATACTTATGATAGTTTTGGAGATAAAAATGTACATAAATATTATGCAGTTTTTTCTTATGATGATGTTCCAAATTTTTCAAAGGCAGAGTTTATCGAAGTAAATAAACCAGAATAAAAACTATAAAAGGACAAATAAAATGCAAAAAATTTCATTTATGGATAAATACCCAGTATTTACTAAAAAAATTTTAAAAACTAAAACAAATTATAAAACAATTGACGAGATAATTGAATATTTTCGTAAAAATATAGAGGAGCATCCAATTGGTATATATATTGGTGTTTTTAACCATTATGAATATACAAGTTCTCTTGAAGTGCATGAAATTGCCGAAGATATACTAGATGCAAAAAATATTATGTGTTGCTTTGGAGATAAACTTAATACTCCAGAGATAGCGGCAATTAGACCTAGATCATTTGGTGTAGTTCTTATGAAAGATTATTTTGTAGTAAGTTTTATACAAGCACCAAGTCCTATAGCAAATGCAACTATGATAGAATGGGTTGAAGCAATAGAAAATAATTAAAATTTATGATTAATTATAAGTTAGATTCCAGCTTAAATAAGGAATGACAATAGTTGCATCATCATGAAAATGAAAATTTTGCTATTTTAAGATGAAAGCTCCGTCATTCTGGACTTGATCCAGAATCTAATAGCTAATTATTTAGAGAATTCAATTAATATTTTTTATTATTGATATAACTCAATAATAAATTAATTTCATTTAGTTATACTGCCAAAAAAACAAAGGTATAAAACTAAATGAATGAATTTTCACTCCCTGAACCATCCCCATTTGATGGATATTTTCCAGATGGACACCCTATTCGTACCTATATGGAAGAAAATATTTTAATAAATAAATATATATCTAAGTTGAAACTTCTTGATATTGATAAAGAACTAGAGTTGTATACAAAAATATTTGAAAAATTAGCAACTATCAATTTGCACTTTACCCGAAAAGAAAATCAATTATTTCCTTATCTTGAAAAACATGGCTGGACAAGTCCATCACAAAATATGTGGGCAATGCATGATGACATAAGAGAAAATATTAAAGCTGTTGGAGGGTATATAAAATCAAAAGATATTCCAAACATTAGTACTTTATCAAAACAACTTTTCTCAACAATAGAGCACCTCTTAAGTGTAGAGGAGGGAAGACTTTTTCCTAATGCTATGCAAATGTTAGATGAGCAAGAGTTCAAAGAATTTAAGGATGGTGATAAAGAGATAGGTTGGATGTTTGAAAAAAATCCAACACCATATCCAGAAGATGAGTATATCCATCCAGGTCAAGATACCGTGAAAAGAAAATTACCATTTAGTATAGAAGATAAAACTCATTATGATGAGGGTTATCTAACACCAGAGCAGGTTAACTCTATTTTTAGAATTTTACCAGTAGATATTACCTACGTAAACGAAAATGATCAAGTAGTATTTTATAATAGAGGAGAAGATAGAGTTTTTCCTAGGAGTGCTGGTATTATCGGTCGTGAAGTAAGATTTTGTCATCCACCAAAAAGTGTAGATCAAGTTATTAAAATATTAGAAGAATTTAAAGCCGGAAGACAAGATTTAGCAGAATTTTGGATTAATTTTAAAGGTCAGTTTATACATATTCAGTACTTTGCAGTTCGTGATCCAGATGGGACCTATAGAGGAGTGATAGAGATGAGCCAAGATGTGACTCATATCCGTTCTTTGGAGGGTGAAAAAAGATTACTCGACTGGGAGTAATCTTTATTGAGGGTTTGAATTACTTTTTCGCTGTTTTAGGATATCGTTTATTTTTTCATTTAAAGCTTTTTCTGCTTCTTCTAAAGAAAATTTTCTATATCCCATCCAGTGTTTTGTGAAAATTAAGATAGTTAAACAATAGTGATGAGAGTTAAATATAAAGTTTTCTAATTCATCTGCGAATTTATCAGATTTTTTATATTTCTCCCTTTCATTAAGTATCTCTTTGTATATATCTTTTCCAGCAGATACAGGCTCTATAATACATAATCCCATGATATATTTTAATTGAGCTGAAATTGCATTAAATACTTCCTCTTTGTTTTCGTTATCATATAGTACATGCAATATATGAGTAAATAAAAAAGCATTTTCTTTTAATATGTTTGAAGCTATATCTGAGGGTATTTGATTACTAGTACTATCAGCCAACTCTATAGAATAATGCATCTTTCTTTTAAAAATAAGTCCATCTTGTTCACCTAAAGCTTTAAGAGCTTTTTTAAGTTTTTTAATACCAGAAGTTTTGTTTTTAATTAGTGCAATATTTTTATTTTTTTGATCAAGAATTATTTTATTGATTTTAGGAAATTCGCGATTTGCATCATTAAATATTTGAATGCATAAATCAATTGACAATAGGGCTAAATGAATTTTTTTTTCTTCATCCTTTTCATTCTTTTGTTTTAGTAATGGTAATAATTCATCTCGTCTTTTTTTATATGCACTAAGTAATGTACTTGATGTATATGCGAAAGTGTTATTTTGCATAGTTTTCCTCATTTTGAAAATTTCGTTATTTATACAATAATTTAATTAAAAGTATGCTGAAATACCCATATATAGGGTAATAAAGAATTATTAATATCAGCTATGATTTAAAAATAATAAAAAATAATAGAGTGACCTTTTAGTGACATTCAATGTAATAAAATTGTAAGTTTTCCTTGTGTCAAAAAGTAACACAAAATCAAAGAATATTGTAGATAGTTTGTATATTTGAAAAGAAATCTTAAATTTAATTGACATAAATTAATTAAGCCTATATACTCCATGAGAGTTAATATTAAGGAGGAAAGTAGTTATGATAAAACGTCTAATAGTTGGTTTGTCTATATCGGCAGCATGTTTTGGTGCAAGTATAGATAATGGTGCGAATTTATTTGATGGAACAAAGTCATTTGAAAATGGTGCTGTAGCATGTGTGGCTTGTCACAATGTTAATAGTTCTGCTGTAATAAGTGGAGGTACATTGGCGATGGATTTAACATCAATGGGTGGTGCAATGGAGTATCCACTTAGTGCTGTTGAGAATATGTCATCACCAGTTATGCAAGAGGCTTATAAAGGTAAGCCATTAACTAAAGAAGAGATTGCCGATCTTGATGCATTTGTTATGGATGCAGCAAACAACCCTGGTAGTGCAGGTGGAGACAATTTTGTAATGATGGGTGTAGCAGGTGCTGTTATAGCATTTATTATTTTAAGCTTACTAGGTAATGGAAGAAAAAAAGAATCAGTTAATCAAGAATTATATGATAGACAACAAGTGAATCAAACACAGTCAAGTCAATGGAGGGATGCATAATATGAGTTGGATAGAAGATATAGTTAATCCTAGCACGCGTAAGTGGGAAGAATTCTATAGAAACAGATTTGCGCATGATAAGATAGTTAGAAGTACACACGGTGTAAACTGTACAGGAAGTTGTTCTTGGCAAGTTGCCGTAAAAGATGGAATCGTTGTATGGGAAACTCAACAATTAGATTACCCAGAATTAGATAGTAAGCTTCCTGGATATGAGCCTAGGGGTTGTCAAAGAGGGATATCTTTTTCTTGGTATTTATATAGCCCAATTAGAATCAAGTATCCTTTAATTAGAGGAGCATTATTAGACGCTTATAGAGAAGAAAAAAGTAAAGCTGGCGGAAATGCTATGGCAGCTTGGACTAATCTTCAAGCTAATAAAGAAAAAAGAAAATCTTACCAACACGCTCGTGGTAGAGGTGGATTTAGAAGAGCATCTTGGGAAGAAGCAAGAGAGATAATGGCTAATGCTACTATCTATACAGCTAAAAAATATGGTCCAGATCGTGTATGTGGATTTTCACCAATTCCTGCAATGTCAATGCTAAGTTATGCAGCTGGTTCAAGATTTATACAACTATTTGGTGGTTTAAACATTAGTTTTTATGACTGGTATTGTGATCTTCCACCATCGTTCCCAGAAATTTGGGGTGAGCAAACAGACTGTGCTGAAAGTGCTGACTGGTATAATGCTAAGATGATTGTTGATATGGGTGCAAACCTTAATATGACTAGAACACCAGATGCTCACTTCTTCGCAGAAGCTAGACATAATGGTACAAAAACTATTGTATGTGCACCTGACTTTAGTATGGTTAGTAAATTCGCAGATCAATGGGTCCCTCTTCATGCTGGTAGTGATGGTGCTTTTTGGCAAGCAATTACACATGTAGTTCTTAAAGAGTTCCACCACGATAAGCAAGTTCCATATTTTAATGATTACTTAAAAAAATATTCAGATGTTCCTTACTTAGTAAAAGTTGAAGCAGATGAAACTGGTATTGTTAAACCAGGTAGACTTTTAAGAGCTAACGAATTAGAACAATTTAAAGATATTGAGAATGGTGATTGGAAATTTATTCAGCATGATGCAACAACTGGAGAGTTCGTAGTACCAAAAGGTAGTATGGGTCACAGATGGGATAAGCAAGAAACTGGTAAATGGAATATGAAGCTAGAGAACTCTATCGATGATAAACCTTATGATCCGACACTTACATTCATTAATGATAGTGATGGTGTGGTTCAAGCTGCATTTGATGACTTTGGTTTAGATGAGCAAAGTATGAGAGGCGTTCCTGTTAAGTATATCACTACTACAAGTGGTGAAAAAATTGCTGTTACAACTACATTTGATGTTCATTTTGCTCAATATGGTGTAAATCGTGGTCTAGAGGGTGCATATCCAAAAGATTATTCTGATAAAACTGCTGCATATACTCCAGCATGGCAAGAGATTTTCACAGGCGTTGATGCTAAAACTATTATTAGTATCGCAAGAGAGTGGGGAAATACTGGTGAGATAACTGAAGGTAAAAATATGGTTATCGTTGGTGCTGGTATTAATCAATGGTATCACCAAAACCTTATGTATAGAGCTGCTACTATGGCACTTATCTTCACTGGGTCAGTTGGTAAAAATGGTGGTGGTATTAATCACTACGTTGGTCAAGAAAAACTTGCTCCTGTTGATTCATGGGGTGGTATCGCTCTTGCAAAAGATTGGAATTCAACTGCTAGATTACAACAAGGTCCAATTTGGCACTATATGAATACTGATCAATACAGATATGACTCTAAACATAATCAGTATAATGCTGTTCCTGATAATAAATTAACTCGTAACCATATGGCTGATGATATTTTTAAATCAGTAAGAATGGGTCACATGCCTTTTTATCCTCAGTTTGATAAAAGTTCATTAGAGGTTGTTAAAGAAGCTGGTACTGATGATAATGCTGGTATTCAAAAATATGTACTTGAAGAACTAAAAAGCAAAAGATTAGGTTACGCAGTAGCTGATGTTGATGCTGAAGAGAACTTTCCTCGTGTATGGTATATCTGGAGAGGTAATGCTATTGGTGGTAGTATGAAAGGTCAAGAGTACTGTGCTAGACACTATCTTGGTACAAATACTCACAATATTACTGCTCAAGACCAAGCCGCAACTGAAGAAGTTGTATGGCGTGATGTTGCTCCTGAAGGTAAAATGGATTTAGTTATTGATCTTAACTTTAGAATGGATACATCTGCTCTATATTCAGATATCGTTCTTCCATCTGCTTCTTGGTATGAAAAAGCTGATATCAACTCTACTGATATGCACTCATTCATTCACCCACTTGGTGCTGCGATTGAGCCTGTATGGGAATCAAAAACGGATTGGCAAATATTTAGTGATATAGCTAAAGATGTAAGCGAATTAGCAAAAACTCACTTGCCGGGTACAATTAAAGATGTTGTAACTGTTCCTTTAGGTCACGATAGTGCTGATGAGATTACTCAACCAACTATTAAAGATTGGTATAAAGGTGAGTGTGAAGCTATTCCTGGAAAAACAATGCATAAAATTGCTATTCAAGAAAGAAACTACACAGAGCTATATGACAAATATATCCGTCTTGGGCCAAACATGAGAAATGGTGCTGGTGCCCATGGTAATAGTTATGAAACCGAAGAAGCTTATGATGAAATGATTGATTCAAATCACTTTATTACAGAATTGGAGCCATTCAATGGTAAAATATATCCATCATTGAAAAAAGATATTTCTGCTATTGATGCTGTTCTTCACTTATCTAGTGTTACTAATGGTAAGTTGTCTTGTAAAGCTTATGCAAATGCAGAGAAAAAAACAGGTCTAGTTCTTGCAGATATTGCTAAAGGTCAAGAGCATCTTCATACAAACTATAGAGATTTACAAAAAACTATTCGTAGATATAATACATCTCCGGTATGGTCAGGTCTTATTGATACTGATAGAGCATATGCTGCTTATACGTACAATGTTGAAAAAATGGTTCCTTGGAGAACATTAACTGGTAGACAACATACTTATCTTGATCATGAGCTTTATATTGCACATGGTGAGCATTTACCAACTTATAAACCATCACCAAATAAAGAAGTTTTTGGAGATTTAAGAGAGACTGTAGTTGAAGGTAACGCAATAGTGCTTAGTTGTTTAACTCCACATGGTAAATGGCATATTCACTCAACATATATGGATAACATTAGAATGTTAACTCTTTCTCGTGGTATGGAGCCTTGTTGGATTAGTGAAACAGATGCTAAGCAAATTGGTATTAAAGATAATGACTGGGTTGAAGTTGTTAATGATAATGGTGTATATGCAACTAGAGCTTGTGTTAGTGCTAGAATACCTAAGGGTGCATGTATTGTTTATCATACAATAGAGAGAACAATTTCTATCCCATTGACAGATAAGCGTCCAGGATTTAAAGGTGGCACTAGAGGTGGTGGTAATAATGCTATTACTAGAGTTCGTCTTAAGCCAAATCTTTTAGCTGGTGGTTATGGCCAATTTACTTACTACTTCAATTATTGGGGTCCAGTTGCTGTAAATAGAGATGCTCATGTTGTAGTTAGAAAAAAAGATAGTGTAATTTTTTAAGCATATGAAAATAAAATTAAGGAGAAAATAATGGATGTAAGATCACAAATGTCGATGGTTTTTCACCTAGATAAATGTCTAGGTTGCCACACTTGTACAGTTGCATGTAAAAATATATGGACAGACCGTAAAGGTGCTGAGTATATGTGGTTCAATAATGTTGAGACTAAACCGGGAACTGGTTACCCTACTAAGTGGGAAAACCAAGATATATATAAAGGTGGATGGGAAAGAAGTAATTCTGGAGACATCTCACTAAAGGGTGCTGGTAAAATGAAAGGGTTATTGAATATATTTCATAATCCTAATCTTCCGGTTATAGATGATTACTATGAGCCATTTACTTATAAGTATTTAGATTTAACAGAATCAGCACAGATGGATATTCAGCCAACTGCTAGACCAGTTTCATTGATTACAGGTAAGCCTATTGATATTAAAATGGGTCCAAACTGGGATGATGATTTAAGTGGTACTCCTGAGCATGCTAGAAAAGATCCAAATTTACATAATCTTTCTGCAACAGAGCAAGAAGCAATGTTTCAATTAGAGCAAATTGCGTTTTATTATTTACCGCGTATTTGTAACCACTGTTTAAATCCGGCTTGTGTTGCTTCTTGTCCATCAGGAGCAATATATAAAAGAGGTGAAGATGGTGTTGTTCTAATCGATCAAAATGTATGTAGAGCATGGAGAATGTGTGTAACAGCATGTCCTTATAAGAAAACATATTATAACTGGAGTACAGGTAAATCTGAGAAATGTTTATTATGTTTCCCAAGAATTGAATCTGGTTTAGCGCCAGCTTGTATGCATTCATGTGTTGGTAGAATTAGATACTTAGGTGTACTATTATACGATGCAGATAAAATTCAATCAGCAGCTTCAGCTTCTGATAATAGTTTAGTTGATAATCATTTAGATATTTATTTAGATCCATTTGATCCAGCAGTAATTCAAGCAGCTAAAGATAACGGTGTAGCAGATTCAACTATTAAAGCAGCTCAAGAATCGCCAGTTTATAAGTTTGTAAAAGAATGGAAAATTGCACTTCCTTTACATGCAGAGTTCAGAACCTTGCCAAACTTATTTTATGTTCCACCAATGTTACCAGTTATGGCAACTATTAGTGAAAATTCTAAAGATCTTTCAACTCTTAACTCTAAAGCGAGAGCTTGGGATGATAAGTGGTTATATGATACATCTATAGATGAAATCTTTGGATCTATTGATAATATGAGAATGCCTCTTAAATATATGGCTAATTTATTTAGTAATGGTGATGAGCCAATGATGGCCGATAAACTAAAAAAATTAATGGCTGTAAGAATTTATAGAAGACATGTTACTGTAGGTGATATTTCTGAAGCAAAATGTAAAGCAGCACTAAAAGACTGCGGTCTTGATTTAGCAAGTGCAGAAGCTATCTATCAAATGACATCATTAGCTAAATTTGATGAAAGATTTGTTATTCCAGCAGCACATAGAGAGCAATCTATCGAGATGTTAGAATCAACTGCTGATGTTAAAGGTAGTACAGGATTTGGTTTCTTAGATAAACCAGCAAGAGGTATATAGTAGTGAACTTAAACCATTATGCAGAATTATCAGTGCTTTTTGATTATCCAACAGAAGGCTATTATAAATCTATAGCAAAAGCTAAAGATGTTTTAGCAACTGGGTATAAAGACGCTTTTGAAGAATTGGATAAGTTTGAAAAACTTATCCCTAAAGATATCTATCAACTTCAAGAGATTTACACAAAATCTTTTGAAGTTCAAGCAGTTACTTCGTTAGAAATAGGTTATCTTCTTTATGGAGATGACTATACTAGAGGTGATGTTATGGTTGGCTTAAGCCAAGAACATGCCGCTGTTAACAATGACTGTGGGGAGGAGCTATCTGATCACTTAGCGAATGTTTTGAGATTGATCTCAAAAATGGAAAATCAAGATACTGTTAAAGAGTTAGTGAAGCTAATGGTTGCCCCAG
The DNA here is from genome assembly GCA_015487435.1 of Sulfurimonas sp. Lineage (GTDB taxonomy): Bacteria > Campylobacterota > Campylobacteria > Campylobacterales > Sulfurimonadaceae > Sulfurimonas. The sequence continues at coordinate 9,442 of WFPU01000283.1, read as the reverse complement.
CTGTTGAGAACATGATGAAGGAGTTTACTCCTTCTAGTATGGAACAAAAAGATGCATTGTATAAAAAACAATACAAGACTCTTCTTGTGCCTAATGTTCCTTTGGCTATGTTTATGCATCTGATAAAAGCTATCTATTTGGTTTTAGATACAGACTTTGAATTAATCAAAGAAAATAAACCATTTGGAGACACAAGTTTCTTTGGTTTTTTAAGTAGTGAACTTGAAGTTGAAGAAGGTAAGAAGAGCTCTAACACCAGCTGTGGCCCTACATTTAATGTAGATGGCACAATGGATAGTGGCTGTTCTACTTGTTAATAAATTAAAATTAAACAAAGGAGTTTAATATGGACGTAATATTATTTGGCGCATTTCCTTATGTTGCTTTAGTGATTTTTTTGGTGGGAACGATTTTTAGATATAAGACTGGATTTAAATATTCATCTTTATCTTCACAATTATTAGAAGGTAAGAAGTTGTATTCAGCATCTGTTCCTTTTCACCTTGGGATATTGGTTGTGTTTCTTGCACACTTAGTTGGGTTTTTATTCCCATCATTCTATACATCTTTTGGTGGTATGAGTTTAGTGTACCTAGAAGTAGCTGGACTGATTTTTGGTTTTCTTGCACTCGTTGGTCTTGTATTTTTATTTATTAGAAGAATTACAAACGACAGAGTGCAAATGGTAACCAACAAGATGGATCTTGCAATTGAGATTTTACTTATTGCTCAATTTGCGATCGGATTATTAGTAGCTATCGAGTTAAAATGGGGTTCAGGATGGTATGCATCTAACATGGCACCTTATTTATGGTCATTATTCGCAGGTTCTCCAGATGTAGTAGCAATGGCTGCAATGCCTTTCTTACTTAAACTACATGTAGTTCTAGCATTTGCTATTATATTCTTGATTCCATTCTCAAGATTAGTTCACTTTTTAGTAGTACCTTTACACTATATTACTAGACCTTTCCAAGTTGTTAGATGGAATTGGGATAGAAAAACAATCAGAGATCCTAAAACTAGTTTTGATGATATCCAAAGACCTAAAAATAACTAATTTTTAGTGTCCCTCTTTAATAAAGAATAGCTTCTATTTTAAGCTATTCTTTAACTTTAATAAATGTTATTTTCTTTTTTTCAACTTTAATGTAATTATATTTTAAGGTTCGATTAATAAAAAGTTGTTTATAATATTCATATATTTCTTTGTATTTTCTTATCTTAAATATTTAATAATTATATATAAACTTAGTGTTTATATCTGTTTATTAATTAGTAAACTTTAATTGTTTTTGCACTATTTATTTAAATTAAATTATTAAACTGTTATATAATTGTTACTATACACAGAGACTTCATAAGACCTGAAAATAACTAATTTTTAAGGTATACTTAATGAAGATTAGCTTATAATTTTTAAAGCTATTCTTTATCTTTTCTTATCCTAGATATTTAATAGCCACATTTAAGTTTTTATAAGGATTCACAATGAATGTAATAGAAGCAACTAGCAAATCGCACAGAATGTTATTCTTTAATACATTTGCATTTACGGTAGCGTTTTCTGCATGGTTATTAAATGGTGTATTAGTTACTTTTTTAGTGAGTAACGAAATATTTGATTGGGACGCTGTAGAGATTGGCTGGTTAATGGGGATTCCTATATTGACAGGTGCGTTAATGAGGTTTCCAGCAGGTATATTAACCGATAAATTTGGTGGTAAATATATATTTGCAGGTACACTAGCTATTGCAGCTATTCCTATGTACCTACTTTCTAAAGCAGAAACTTTTGCAGAGTATGCATGGTGTAGTTTTGGATTTGGTATAACAGGTGCGACATTTGCCATTGGTATTGCTTTTACATCCGTGTGGTATCCTAAAAAGAATCAAGGTTTTGCATTAGGTATTTTTGGTGCGGGTAACGCAGGTGCCGCAGGAACAGCATTATTAGCTCCAACTATACTATTAGGTTTAACTGCTGGAGATAATCCAGAGGGTTGGCGTGTACTTCCAGTATATTACGCAATTATGTTATTAGTTACAGCAGTAATATTTTTGATTGGGACTGAAAATAAAAAAACATCAGCTGCTAAAAAAACGTTAGCAAAAATGATGGTGCCACTTAAAGATTTACAAGTATGGAAATTTGGTTTATGGTATTTCTTAGTATTTGGTTGTTTTGTTGCATTTTCACAATGGCTTGTTCCATATTTTGTTAATGTATACTATTTGCCGCTTGTAACAGCAGGTTTATTTGCTGCAGCATTTAGCTTTCCTTCAGGTGTTATTCGTGCATTTGGTGGTTGGTTATCAGATGTATATGGTGGAAGAAAAGTTATGGCTTGGGTACTTGTTAGCTCGTTAGTAATTAGTGCGATGTTATTAATACCTAAAGTTGATATGTACTCTCCAGGAAAAGGTGTAATAGCTAAAATCCCTGGTGTTGTAACAGCAGTAACAGAAGATTCAGTTACGGTTGGTAAAAGAGTATATAAATTTACTCCAAAACAACCTCACCAAGAAGAAAATCTTATCGATAGTGATGAAATGTATATCTTTCCAATAAAAAATACATGGCAAGAAGCTGTAGTAAAAGTTGGTGATAAAGTTAAGAAAAAACAACTTTTAGTTAAAGGTACTACTAGAATATCATTCCAAGCTAATGTTTGGATTTTTGCAGTACTAGCAGTTCTCATTGGTGCAATCTGGGGTATTGGTAAAGCAGCTGTTTATAAATATATACCAGAACAATATCCTGAAGATGTTGGTATGGTTGGTGGTGTAGTAGGTGTTCTAGGTGGACTTGGTGGTTTTTTTACACCAATTATATTTGGTTACTTACTAAATTACACTGGACTTTGGTCTAGTGCATGGGCAGTTATGGCTGCAATTTCATTAGCTGGTATATGGTGGTTATTAAAAGAACCGGTTCATGAAAGAAGTTAATGTGTTATAATCACTTTTTAAAACAAATTGATTATACAAAGGAAATAAATGGATTTTAATCTAACAAATAACGAACCAGAGGTGGAAATAAATGATGGGGGAGGGGCTTCGCCTTATTCTCCGCCAGAAGCTTATAATCCACCCAAAATAGATGAGCAGATACCTTATGAGGAACTGCACCCTCTATTGCAAAAATTTACGGATGATCATAAAGATTATGATAGCGTTTTAACAAATTTTGAAGAAACTCTTGCAATGATAGAGAGTGGAAAAGTAGATAAAGAAGTTAACGAAAGATTGTTAAAATTTTATACTTTTTTTGACGAAGAAGTAAGACCACATAATATTGAGGAAGAAAAAACAATCTTCCCAGTTATTAGTAGAATTATGAATGAAACTGGAGATCACTCTAAAAGTGGTGATTTTTTTAATGCGATTGATGTTTTAGAAGATGAACATACAAGAGCGTTACAATTATCATCAGTTACTTTTAATCTGTTTGCACTATTTTCAAGAATACCTGACGAAAGGTCACGTATTATTATTTTGGATGCAGCAGTGGTTCAAGCAAAAGAATTAGTGGAGTTATTAAAAGTGCATATTTATAGAGAAGATACAATTATCTTTAACTATGCGCAAAATAAACTCTCAAATGAAGAACTAACAGAGATGTTAGATAATCTTAACAAGGAACAAAAATATGGCAATTAACATAGAAAAATGGGACGTTGAGGACGACAAGTTTTGGGATAAAGAAGGTAAGAGCATAGCTACTAGAAACCTTTGGATTTCAATTCCAGCACTATTGTTAGCTTTCTCAGTATGGCTAATGTGGGGTATGCTTATCGTACAGATGAAAAAAATGGGATTTACACTAGGTATGAATCCACAAACGCCTGAAGATTGGGCTCAAATTAATGCAATGTTGTGGACACTACCAGCGGTAGCAGGTCTAGCAGGTGCTACACTTAGAATTCCAAACGGATTTTTAATTAGTATTGGTGGTGGTAGAAATGTAATTTTCCTCACAACTGCTCTTCTTTTAATTCCTGCATTTGGTGCTGGTTGGGCTATGGGAAATAAAGATGTTCCTTACGCTGTTTTAGCTGTACTTGCTGCAACATCTGGTTTTGGTGGTGGTAACTTCTCATCTTCAATGTCAAACATCTCTTTCTTTTATCCTAAGAGAGTTCAAGGTACATCATTAGGTTTAAATGCTGGTCTTGGAAACTTAGGTGTAAGTACTATGCAGTTCTTAATTCCATTAATGCTTGCAGGTGGTGCGTTTAGTTCAGGTATGCAAATGCCAGGTTCTGAAAAAATAGTATATATTCAAGATGCTGCATGGGTGTGGGTACCGTTAATTATTATTACTGTATTAGCTTCATTTTTTGGTATGAACAATCTTAAAACAGCTACACCAAAATTGGGTAGTTACGTTAGTGAATTTAGTAAAATTATTTTATTATTAGCATTTGGTATTGTTGGTGCTGCTATCGCTGCATATATGCTAATTGCTTTAAAAATCAATATGTGGATAGTTATTCCAGTAGCTGTAATTGTTACATTAGCTATGATGAAATATTTATCACCAGGCGAGTTAAAAGGTAATTTAGATAAACAATTTGCAATATTTAGCAATAAGCATACATGGATTATGACTATTATCTATGTTATGACATTTGGTTCATTTATTGGTTATGCTGCATCTTTTCCTAAACTTATTCAAGATATCTTTGGTGGTGAGATTAATCCATTTGCTTACGCATTCTTAGGACCATTAGTTGGTGCTTTAATTAGACCTCTAGGTGGTTGGTTATCAGATAAAGTTCATAGTGGAGCAAGAGTTACTACTTGGAGTACTATTTTACAAGTCGTTTCTGCTTTATTTGTTGCTTACTTTATTGTAAGAGCTAGAGAAGTAGCTGCTATTGATGGTGCTGCTGTTGCTGCTGAACAATATTGGTGGCCGTTTTTCTGGGGATTTATGGCTCTATTTGCTGGTACTGGTATTGGTAATGGTTCTACATTTAGAAGTATCCCATATATCTTCAATAAAGAACAAGCTGGTCCAGTTCTAGGTTGGACTGCTGCTATTGGTGCATATGGTGCATTTATTATGCCTAAACTATTTGGTCAACAAATTAAAGCGGGACATGCAGAGTATGCTCTTTATGGTTTTATCGCTTATTATATAGTTTGTTTAGCCTTAAATATTTACTACTATGATAGAAAAAATTCAGAAATTAAGTGTTAATTTTTTGAATAATATAAAGACTCGAGTGATTTCGAGTCTTTATGTATTGAACCCCTCCCTCCTCTAAACAAGTCGGCTAATTCTCTTTTATTTTTTTGTAATCTTTGTTAACCTCTTGCTATAACTAATGCAATTTAACTATTGTAATTTAACTATTGTAATTTTTTCATCCAAAATCAAAGCTAATGACAACAATTAAACTACACTTTTAATGTTCATAATTAAAAAATAAAATCTCCCATCTGAGGATAAAAATGTATGAAAATTATGAAAAAAAAAGAAGACATTTAGTAATTTGATAATATATTAGATTGTAGGAGATAAAAACTGTTACTATTAGTATCGTGAACAGATAGAATAAGAAAACTTGTTTTATTGAACTTGAAAAAATGCTTCATTATAGTATTATATTACTATAAAATTTTAGTATATTTATTTATTTATAGCTGATATAATCGGTTATTAAATTTTCGTTAAAAAGTTTTACTAACTTAGTATTATTATAAAGGATGAATTAAATATTATGGCAAAAAAAAATATAAAACCTGAACAAGTTCAGAATACTGATTATGGTTCTGCTGCATTTGTTGCAAAATATGCTGGTCGTGACATTCAAGCGGGTATTATAACAGCAACTATGGCTATCCCATTATCTATTGGTATCGCTATGATGTCTGATTATCCTATTCAAGTAGGATTAGCAACTGTTGCTTTTGCTTCTTTTATAGGCTTTTTATTTGCTTGGTTTCGTCCAGGTAATTTTATTGGAGCACCAGGTATTGCTGCAGGTTTAGCACCTATTTTAGCGATGGGTGTAGCAACTTTTGGTATTGAAAATATGGCATTTATTATTTTTTTAACAGCCACTTTTCAAGCTATAATCTGGAAGTATGACTGGCAACGATATTTATTAAAAGCTGTGCCTGCTTACCTAGTAGAGGGCTTACTAGCAGGAATTGGTTTAAAAATCGCATTGAAATTTTTACCTTTTCTTTGGATGCTCCCTGTTGGCATGGTAGCAAATGAAGAGTTTTGGTCGGATGCACGTATTCAAGTGGTTGTGCTATCAATTATTGGAACCATTTTATTTCTTGGATTATTTAAAAAATTCAAAACTACCAAGCCTGCATTACCATATTTTGCTTTAATTGCATTTGGTATAATAGCTTCAATTTTTCTTGATGTTAGAATGCTAAAAGTTGAAGATATTGATTTTAATATTGGATTACCAATACCAAATTTTGATTCTGTATACTTGTGGGTATACGCGATTTTCTTTTCACTAATGTTGGCAGTAGTTGATGTAATTGAGCAAGTAATGAGTAACGCAGCTATTGAAAAAATTGATCCTTTAAAGAGACCTTGTAATTCAAATAACTCACTATTAGCTATATGGGTGTCAAACATGGGAGCGAGTTTTTTTGGTGGTATGACTAATTTAGACGGTTTAGCTAAATCCTCAACTAATCATTTGGCAGGTGCTTATACTAAATTTTCTGTATTAATAATTGGTTTAGTTATTACATTTTTTGTATTCAATGTTCAATATTTAGATACCTTACCGTATTTTGCATTAGCTATAATTATGGCATTTGTGGGCGCTAAAATGATCTTAGGGTTATTACATGTAGCTTCATATGGTCCTTATGCGCTATTGCTTGCAACTCTTTGTGCTTTGCTGGTTTTTAAAGTAGGTATTTTTGAAGGATTAATTATTACCCTATTAGCTCATGCTGTTATCAGTTATGTGATTTTTTCAAAAATAGAGAGTATGCAATCAGGTACAATTATTCGAAAATATTTTCAAAAATTTAAAGAAGATGATGAAAAAATAAACTAAATTATTCATTAAAAATATCTATGGTGCTACTATTTCAGGATTTTAATTTTGTTATGTTGCGTAAAAGTGTAATAATTTAACTAAAAGGGTTGATATAATGGTGAACGATAATACAATAAAGGAGATAGAAAGTGTCTGTACTTATTGTGGTGTAGGTTGTGATATTGTTGGAATGGTTAAAGATAATAAAATAATCAAAATTTATGCACAAAAAGATGGTGTTGTATCACAAGGTAAGCTTTGTATTAAAGGTAAATTCGGGTTTGATTTTGTAGCATCTGAAAATCGTGTTAGAGAGCCTCGTATTAGAAAATCTTTTTTGAAAAAAAATCCAAATATTCAAAATGCTATTGCTGATAAAATAATATCTTTTGATGATGAATTTGTAACTTGTGATTTAGAAACTGCTACATCTGCTGCAGCGATGAAACTTCAAGAGATAAAATCTACTTATGGCGGAGATAGTTTTTGTGCAGTAGGTGGAGCTAGAACTAGTTGTGAGAGTGCATACTCTTTTCAAAAGTTTTGTAGAGAAATTATGAATTCACCACATATTGACAACTGTGGTAGGATTTGTCATGGTCCATCCCTTAAGGGTATGAAAACTACAATAGGTGAGGGCGCATCAACTAACCCTTATGCAGATATATATAATGCAAAATTTATGTTAGTTATTGGCTCCAATACCATGGAAGCTCATCCAATAGTTGCTAATCGTATAATAGATGTTGCAAAAAAACATAATGCTTTAGCTGTAATCGATGTTCGTGAAACAAAACTTGTAAAATATGCTAAGCATAATTGTATAATCCCTTATGAATCTAACCTTCTTATTTTAAATATGATGGCATATGTAATAATTAACGAAGAGATATATGATAGAAGTTTTATAAATAATCGTACAAAAGGTTTTGATGAATTTAAAGAGAAAATTTTAAATGATCCTTATGCAAATCCAGATTATTTTAAAGATGTTGAGGGCTATGAATATTTAGCTAAAATGATTCCAAATATTGCTCGCGAATATGCTGTTAAAGATTCTATGATATTTTGGGGATTAGGTGTATCTCAACATCTAGACGGTTCATATGCAGTTATGGCAATAACACACTTAGCCTTAATGACAGGAAATGTAGGAAAACGTGGTGCAGGATTGATGCCTCTTCGTGGACAAAACAATGTACAAGGCGCATGTGATATGGGATGCTTACCCTATTATTTAGCAGGTTACAAAGATTCTCCAGTAACAGGCTTAATGACTCCACATATGGTAGATGCTATGCTAGAGGGTCGAATTAAAGCATTGTTTAATATGGGAGAGGATATTACTCATGTTCACTCAAATATAAATAAAATAGATAAAGCTATGAAAAAACTAGACTTTGTTATGGTTCAAGAATTATTTATGACCGATATTACTAAATATGCAGATATTATAATAGGTGTTAAATCTGCGTATGAAAAAACAGGCGTTTATATTAATGCAATAAGGCGTTTACATCTTTCGCAACCTTTAGTTGAGAGTGACCTACCTGATGATTGGGAAGTAATAAAACTTCTTACTGAAAAACTAGGCGGTGATTTTAAACATAAAACAAGTGAAGATATTTGGCATGAAGTTACAGAAGTAACCCCAAATCATTTTGCAGGGGCAAAATATTATAGACTTAAGAGGCATAGAAAGCGTGGTATGCAATGGCCTATACACAGTGAAGATACTCCAATACTTCACTTGCTTGATTTTAGAACAGATGATGGTTTAGGTAGATATGCTTATAAGCAGTATCAGCAAAGAGGTATGGTGCAAGAAATTTTAGATAAAGATTTTTACAAAGATACATTAGATGGTTTTTATTTAACGACAGGACGAATATTAGCTCAGTATAATAACTCTTCACAATCTAATTTATCAAAAAAACTTAATAAAAACTATAGTGAAGATATTTTACAAGCTTCTATTGAAGATAAAGATACATTAGGTAACAAAGTAATATTAAAAACAAAATATGGTGAAACTACAGTTTTAACAGTAAAATATTCACAAAAGATTAAACCTAGAACTTTGTTTGTAACATATCATCATGCTATATCTCGAGTTAATGCACTTTTTGGAGATGAAGCTGATGAATTTGTAGCTACTGCAAGATTTAAATCATTACGAGTTAGAGTAATTCCACAATAATCAATAACTATAAAATATAGTTGTTGATTAAATCAACATTCAGATTCTTCCAAAAAAATCAATTTTTAAGTTCTTACCAAAAAGTTAAGCCACATCAAAGCAACAGTTGTCTATAATTCCCATCCACAAACACAGAGACCTAATGTTTAGGACTTAAAAACGGAAGTTTAAAGATGTTTGAGATCATTGAAAACTAAGCAAGTAAACAGAT
>WFPU01000282.1 GCA_015487435.1 Sulfurimonas sp. | reverse complement strand
AGATATAACTTCACAATCTTTAGCTATTATCTTTAAAATATCATCTGATAAATTTTCAAATAAAAACATCTTTTTTAACATACTAATCATTAGTATCCTTTACAAATTTTAAAGCTTTTTTATTAACATAAACTATACTATGCCATTGAGAATGTGGGGCTATAAGATTTAATCTTGAAGGTTTTGAACTTCTTGAGAGTGCTACATAAAATTGTGATGGCGCAAAAATTTCATTTGTTTGAATTATTAAATCTTCTATAGACATCCCCTGTGATTTATGGATAGTTATCGCATAAGCTAATTTTATAGGGAATTGATGGATGGTAAACAAATTTTCTTCTACCATCTCTTTTTTTCCTGCTATAGTTTTTTCCTTCCAAATATTTTTACTTTGAGGTGTAGTCTCTAGTTTTATAATAACTCCATCATTCTTTTGCACATAGATAAAATTATTATCAATATTTACAACTTTACCCCTCTCCCCATTAAAATAGTTCCAAGAATTTCGTGTAAATAAAACAGGTACACCTATTTTTAACTCCAACTTTTTTTCTATCCTTGCATCATTTATAAATCTATCAATATCGCTATCTTTTGTTGATTTAACATGTTTTATAATTTGAGCTTTTCTGAGAAAAAGTTCGCCATCTACAAAATCAAGTTGAGCTTTATTATGCTTTTGTGCAGAGATATTTTTTCCAAACAAATATGTAAATTCACTTAAATCTTCTGGGAGTGGTTTTATAAACTCATTTAGATGATTATGCACAACTTCATCAACAAAACCTCTACGAATTTCGCCCAATAACTCTATAAATTTAACATCATCTGTTCTATATATGTGGGTAAGTTCGATTTTTTTGAACTCAAAATTACCCCACGATGGTGATTCAAAAGCAAATCTAACTTCACCCCCACCACGAACAACAGGGGGGAGTTGTAAAAAATCTCCTACAACTAAAAGTGCACCATTAAACTCTGCTTGATTTAAACGAAGTTCAATCATCTCAAATAAAGTGTCACTAACCATAGATATCTCATCTATCACTATTAAATCCATTTGTGAAACAAGTTTTTTTATTTTCTTTTTTATATTAAACTTACCATTTTTTTCTAACTCTTCAATATTATTAGCTATCCCTAAATCTAAGAAGCTATGAAGAGTTTGTCCATCTATTAAAGTAGCAGCCATACCAGTTGAAGCAAGCTTTGCTACTTTTTTTGCATCATCAATGAAAGCTTGAATAATTTGACGAGTTATAGTTGTTTTACCAACTCCTGCTCCACCAGTTAAAAAAATATTTGTTTTATTATTTAAATCTTTTGTAATCTCTTTTAATATTTTCATGGAAAGATTATACTAAAATACACTTATGAAAAGAATATTAATAATTGAAGATAACAAAACATTAGCAAAATTAGTCTCTAAAAAAATTTCATCAGAATTAGATTTTGAAGTCGATGTAGCATATAAACTGAGTGAAGCAAAATTATTTTTAAAAATGTTTGATCATTTTATAGTTTTAACTGATTTAAACTTGCCAGATGCACCAAATGGCGAAGTTGTAGATTATCTTATTAAAAAAAATGTACGCACAATAGTTTTAACATCAAACGCTGATAAAAAATTTCGTAAACAAATGATGAGCAAAAATATTATAGATTATGTATATAAAAGTGGCGTTAATGATGTTAGCTATATAATTAACACCATCAAAAGACTCAAAAAAAATCAACAACATAAAGTATTAGTTGTTGATGATTCTATGATTTTTCGCAAACAAATGGTAGATATGCTTGAAAATCTTTTTATCAAAGTTTTTGCTGTAGCTCATGGAGAAGAGGCTCTCAATATGTTACAAACTCATCCAGATATATCTTTGGTTCTTACAGATTACAACATGCCTGTAATGGATGGAATGGAATTAACTATAGAGATACGCAAAAAATATACTAAAAATGACCTAAGCATACTTGTTGTCTCTTCAAATGAAGATGATGAAATAAATGCTATGTTTTTAAAAAATGGTGCAAATGATTATATTAAAAAACCTTTCTCTAAAGAGGAATTTTCTTGTCGTGTTAACAATGCTCTTGAAGCAAAAGAAAATATAGATGCTATAACTAATCATTCTAGACGAGATTTCTTAACTGGACTTTACAATCGACAATACTTTTTTAAAGAGATGGATAGTTACTTTGAACAAATTGAGCAAACTAACGAACAATTTGCTGTAGCTATGATAGATATTGATGATATCAAAAATATAAATGACACTTTTGGACATGAAGCTGGAGATCGGGCTATAATAACTTTATCTGAAATTTTACGCTCCGCTACAAACCATAAAGATTTGGTTTCTCGTTTTAATAGTGAAGAGTTTTGTGTGGTTTTAAAAAATATAAATCGCTTTAGTGCTCACGATATATTTGAACGAATCAGAAAAGAGATTGAAAATGCTGTAATTATTTCAGATAAAGGTGAAAATATAAACTTTACTGCTTCAATTGGTGTTGTAATTCATAAAAATGATACTTTAGAAGAAAGTATAGATCAAGCTGATATGTTGCTTCATAAAGCAAAACAAAATGGTAAAAATCAAGTAATCGTAGAGTGATTTTTTAAACTTATCAATTCCCCAAATGGATATGTACACTCGTTTGAAGATATCCATTTAACCTCATAATTAGGCTCATTTTCTGGAAATATTCCATCTAAATCACTAAAATATAAAAGTAAATTTGTGTCTGTTAGTTCATTTTCAATAAAATTAAATACTGGACGGAAGTCAGTTCCACCTCCTCCAATAACATCAACATCTAATATATCTCCACTAAAATATTTGTTATGTGATTTGATTATATCATCACAAACTAAAAGATCAATCTCGTAATTTGTTATAGTACTCATTAAAAAATTAAGCTCACTTATAAATAGTCCTAAAAGTTCTTCATCAATTGAGCCAGAGCTGTCAATTGCAACTACTAATTTAAATTTTTGCGATATATTTGAAGGCAAATAGATACCAAGGTGCAAAAATTTTTTATTTGGTGGGATCAGTGCAAAATCATCTTTATTATACTTATCTATCGCAGCTCTTAACTCATCACGCCAATTTATAACTCCATTTGTATTTAATTCAAAAAACCTCTCTATATTTTTAGGTAATTCATCTTTTTTTTGTTCTGCATCTAATGTTGCTTTTGCAAATTCTTCGAAAAGTTGTTCGGATTGGGTTATGTCTTGAAGCTGGGCTTGTTTTGTGCTGGATGATAACATAGACGCTTCGCGTCTATTAACTTTTTTACTTTGATTAGATTTACTGGAACTCTCCAAATTTACTTCAGATTCAACATCAGACAAATCATTTGGATTATATTCAAGTTCACCATCATTTTTAAGTAAATCATCCTGCAATTGAGCATATATCTCTTCGGCATACATCCCTTTAAATCTTTTTCTATATTGTGCTAATTCTGGTCTATTCATACCATTTTCAACCAACATATCATTTATAGCAAAATCAGTAGCCATCTGCCAAAGCCAACCACTTCTATTATTTTTACGAGACTCATGTGCAAGTGAAGCATGCATAGCACCATTTGCAAAAACAAATTCCATCTCACTTAGACTTAAATTTGAAAAAAAGTCACTATTGTATTGTAGTTTGATTCCATCGCTTTTGAATGTTTGTATATCATCATTTAAAACAAGTTCTAGTTTTGAAGCTATTGTTCCAAAAAGTGGATACTCAACAAGAAGTTTTGCTTTTGCTTTTGATATTTTTGAATCAATTTTCATATCTAACCTAGTAAGTAGCTAAACTTTTTAACCCACTCTTTAAATAGTTTTGAACTCTCCATAGTTATGCCGTTTCTCTGTAGATCTTGTACTATCATTACTGCAAATTCACTTTTCATCTTAAGCGTATAAGAGAGAATGTTATCTAAAGTATTATCATCTTTATTTTTAAGATAAGCACTCACAAGACCTATACTTAAAGCATAAAGAACATCAACCTCATCAGAGTATTCTACATCACCACCGCTAAGAATGTTTTGTATATCTGGAAGTCTGTTCTTTACTTTTGCAAAACTAAGATATGAGACTGCAACATCTTTTCCAACAGCTCCACTAATTGTTTCTATAAGTAGTTCACTTGCTATATTAGTTTTTAAAATATTATTTACATATTCCCAACTTCTTGGTGTTGCAAAACTTTTAGTATCGCTCTTTGAATCAAAAGTGAACAAATGCTCACTTTTATAAGATATATATGCAATTATTGTCTCATTTATATTTTGTTTATATGCCCAATTTTTCCAATCATAAACATCTATATCCATCTCAAAATGGACAAATCTGTTTGCTAGTGGACTTGGCATCCTATATGTTAGTCCCCTATCACTATCTCGATTACCAGCAGCTACAATTGCCCATCCATCTGGAAGAATATATTCACCTACTTTTCTATCAAGTATTAACTGATATGCTGAAGCTTGAACACTTGGTGGTGCAGAATTTAGTTCATCCAAAAAAAGTATCCCTGAACCATTTTTAGGCAAAAAAGCTGGAGGTGCCCAAAGCGCAGTATGACTCTCTTTATCATAGAATGGTATACCTTTTAAATCTGTTGGATCCATTAAGGCTAATCTTAAATCTATAAAAGCTATATCTTTTTTTGACGCAATCTGTTTAACGATAGAACTCTTTCCAATCCCTGGAGATCCCCAAAGAAATGTTGGTACTTTTTGCTCCACTAACGCTGTAATACTTTTACTTAAATCACTTGCTCTCAAACTATCCATCCTATATTTTCTTGTTGTATATGTTTACCAAACCCAGCATTAGTTTTTACATATCTTTCATATCTACGGTCTAGTTGAAGTTGATATAAAATATCCACTGGAGTATTTTCATTTTTTGCCAATTGTTCATAATATTTGTTATCTCTATATGCTTGCTTTAGCATCTCAACTGCCATTGATTTGTTTTCATATAAAGTATCTATTACTATCTCATTTTTACTTTCTAAGAGCTTATTTATAACTTTTAAGTCTATATTGTTATTAAGTGAAAGTGCATAATTTATCTCATCATTTTCGTATTCTAATAATTTTTCTTGCATATTTAAACTCAAACTTTCATTTAGTGCTAATGCAATTTTAAATTCTTGTAATAAGTCGAAATATTCATCATTTAGCTTTATACTTTTTGCGATATTTGAGCCTAAATTTTCATCTTTTATAAATTCGTTTATTATCTCTATATTTAAATTTTTATTTAATGAGAGTGCCTCTTTTACTTCACTATTTTCATCTTTTTTTAGTAACTCTTGCATCTCATTATTTATATGTTCATTTATCGCAATTTGTATTTTTATATCTGAGTTATATTTTATAGGTTTGAGCGTTAGTATATTTTGTAAAACTTGGATGTTTTTAGTTTGTTTTATTAGATGAACAAAGCCAGTTGTAGCATACTCAACATTATGATTACGCTCTATATTTTCATAAAAACGGGAAATAAATGCAGCGCTTATATCACGATTATCATCATTTTCAAAGAAATCATCATCACCCCAGTTATACATCTTTAAAAGTTTAAAAAACAGTTTATCACTAATCAATGAATTTAAAATAAAACTCTTTAATCTATCTTTATCACGAGAGAGCTTTAAGCTCATAAGTAAAGTATCTTCATCTAAATGGGAGGCTAACTCTTTTTCAAAAATATCAATGTCTATAAACTTTAACTCTGTAGATTTCTGCTCATAAATTCTTTCGCTCTCATTTTGCTCATAAGGGGTCATCATCCTTCCATCAATAATCAAAGCTACATCATCACTAAACTCTATAGATAAAAAAATATTATGATGTTTTAGTTGTGCACTAAATTCATCTTTACTAAATGCACGACTCTTTCCAAACAATAATATAGTTTTATTTTTTAATTCTACTAAATTCATAATACGATTATACTACTAAATTATATACCCTAAAATAATAAGTAACAAACTACAGAAATTAGATAACCGTACAATAAAGGATATCTCTAAAAGATTAATCGTATAATAGAGGGCTATCTAAATCCACATATTTTATAACATCCATATATTTATTTACAAGCCAATAAGCATAGTTTATACTTATTGATCCCTCCAACATTGAACCAAACATCACAGGGATATTTTTTTCTTTACAGTAATCCAAAATCTTTATTGCGTGTGTGATACCACCACATTTCATCAGTTTTATATTTATAATATCTGCACTTTTAGATTCTACTACTTGTTTTACATCACTTAATGTAAAACAGGTTTCATCAGCAACTATTGGTATATGGGAATATTGTGTTATCTCTTTTAAGCCTAGCATATTATTTGCTACTACTGGTTGCTCTAGTAGTTCAATATCAACACCTTTTATCGCATCTATAAACTTTTTACTTTTTTTCACATCCCATGCTTGATTTGCATCTATAAGTATTTTAGCATTTGGATTTAATTTTTTAATAGTTTTTGTTACATCAATAGCGTGTGATATATCATCTCCAAATTTTAATTTTAAGATATTCATACCATCATTAGATGCTAAAACTGCATCATTACACATCTTTTGTTTTTTGTTTAAAGAGATTGTAATCGCTGTTTTTATATTTGTATTTGTTTCTTAATTCATAGGACTAATT
>WFPU01000281.1 GCA_015487435.1 Sulfurimonas sp. | reverse complement strand
TTTATTCTCTATTTAGATAGTAGTATAAAAACATATTTCATTATTTGAGTATTTAAGTTTTCAATACTCAGATGATCAAATAGTACAGCATAAGTATTTATGTGATGATTATATATTTGGTTGATAAATATATTAGACGAAGGATGACGATGAAAGGCATATTTAGTATAGGTTTGATAATGCTATTATCAATATTTGCAGGGTGTACTTCACAACCTGTTCCCGCACACAAAAGTGTAAGCGACAATCAATTACAAAATCCACATTTTGAGATAATCGCTGATACAGAGCAAGCATATTGGTGGAGTGGAGATAATGGTATGTATGCATATACAATACCTACTTCAAATGGAAGAGCATTAACTTTTCCAAATATGACTGGTGTAAAAACAGTTTCACAAATGTTTGACTTAGGATATCAAGGTTTTTCTCTTGCAAAAGTAGATGCAGGATTATATAAACTTAAATTTGGTGCTTATCAGTTAAATATTTCAAAAAAAGGGGATGAAGGTAATATAGTAGTCATTTTTGTAGATAAAAACCATCATCCCATCTCTATAGAATCTGTTGGTTATTTTAATTCATATAACAAGTGGACAAAAAGAGAATCAATTGTCCCTGTTCCTCCAAAAACTAGATATATTCTAATAAATTTTAAAGCCAAAAAAGATAGCACTTCTGGGAAAGCAACTTTTTTTGATGATGCCTATGCATATGTTGGTACAGATTTTATTGTTCCGAAAAAAGAAAAGCAAGTCAATATGACTGATCCTTTGAGAATACGTATTTCAGATTCTAAAAAATTATTTGTTGTTCAAAGCAATAAAGTATTTGTTAAAGATTTAAAAACAGACAAAATTCTGTTTGAAAAGCAATATTCTGGAAAATCTGAAGAAAGACCAGGTGGAATAGGGGAATGCACAGATGGTTTATATTTTATAGGCTTGCCTAGTAGAACAGATGTAGTGTTTTCTAGCGAGAATAATAAAACAATGAAATTAACAAGAGACTTTAAGTGCCTTGATAACAAATACTACTATGGTGAGATACCAAATGAGTTTAATTTCTATTCTGATCATAAGTTTGATGAAAAAAAACAAAAATATTATTACAAGATATATGATTTTAAAACTCATACATTACAATATAAGTTTCCAGTTCATGCTAAAGTAGTTAAAAAGAAAAACGACGATCAGAAAAGCAGTCTGCATTTTGAACATTCAGTTATTTGGGACTATTATGATAAAAAATCCGGGAAGGTAATATTTTTTGAAACTATTCCTGGCAGAACAAGTATATCTTGGATAGATGATTTTGATATTAAATATATTTATATTTTTGATACAAAGAGTGGTAAAGGGAAAAAAATCTCACTTTTAAAGAAAGAGAAAAAATTCAACTCAGTTTTTCCTGTTGCATATTATCTAGCAAGAAATAAAAAGGGGGAAGCTGTTATTTTCGAATTATCAGCACAAAGCGCATCATTAGATAAGCTTGCCAAGCAAAAAACAAGTAGTGATTTAGCTAAATATCATAAAGTATTGACCGGGACAGATATTACATATATGTTAAGAACGCAATACTTTAATGGTCCTATTACTGATGATGTGAAGCATTATGCTAAATTTCATCTCAAAGGTATAAATTTATCAACTATGAAGAATGAGAGACTAAGTGATAATCATCAATTTATTTTTGGCAGTTCTAATCGTTCTATATCTTTAGAAGACCTATTTACTGGTTTTAATAGTCTTAGTGGTAGCACTGTAACGAAAAATTGTAATAAATTACCAAATGTATGTAAAATCTCACACAAGCTAATTTATGATCCTAAGCAAATAATAAGAGAGGATAATTACAGTATTACACTATATCATGAAGTTCCTAATTCCAACTCTGTTACATATGACAAACAAACAATGCAGCCTTATGATGCTCCTATGCGCAGAGATCAAAATAGAAATAGATTAGATATAGGTATGATAAGTGGTCGCTCAGATACAGTGTGGCATGAAAAAACATGGTATGAAAAAATAGGTGGTGGAATTGGTTATCAAGATAAAATCCTTAGAATGAAAGTTGATTCACAGAGACGTAAATATATTATTGATAAAGAATTATATACTTTTAAATATCCAGAAAATTGGACTTGTAATAATTCAGGTAACTCCTGCAGAAATGGAAATAAAAACTGGCTAACTCCACACTATCATCAATTTCAAAGTGATAAATATCTTTTTCAAAAAATTGGAGATAAAATTTTTATTATAAACCTAGAAGATGCAACGAGAAGAGAAATAAAAATTCCTCAAAAAAAGATGTCGATTCTGTATGCTGATAATGATATTGTAGTTTTATACAATCATTATAATTATAGTGTTTTAAAAATTCGAGATATTCTAAAGGATTAATATGAGAATAAAAGTTAAATATTTATATACAAGTGCTTTTATAGCAGTTGTATTCTTAGGTTGTGGAGCAGATACGACGCCAACAGGTTCGTTGTTAAATAAAATCAAAAATGACAAAATTGTAGGCACAAAAGCCATCTCTTTAGTAGTTAAAGATTACTATAAACGTTCCTTAAAGAATATTAACAGTCCACAGTGTACTGATTTAGACACAGAATCTACTAATCCAATAGACATATCTATTGTTGATTTTTCTAAAAAATATTGTTCAAAAAAAGAAAAATTTGATCTTGCAATGCAAAAAATTCTAAATGTGATTAACAAAAAACAATCTACAACGATTACTTTTGATATGATTAATGGTACGCAGAAGTATATGGATAATGGTTTTTCAAAAAAAGATGCCAAAATATTTCTTGAATATAATATTCCTGTTTCAGAAGCAAAAAAAATTATACATGTATATCATGATAATATTCTTACTTTAAAAAAGATTTTTTTTAAGAATGGAGTGACTACGCTTAATGAAATGAATATATGGTATGATTATTTTAGTGGCTATGATATCGGAAAGAGTATTATATTATGGAAAACAGCTGGAATTAAAAATGGTGAAGATTTAGTTCTGTTTATTAAAGCAGGCATTGAAGATGTTGATTCTTTGAAAAAATGGGTGAAAATGACTGCTGATACTGATTCCTTGAAAAAATGGGTGAAAGTAGCTCATGTAAGATTAAACAAGCATAATTTCTTAATTATAAAAGAATTAGTGGAAGGGAATGTTTCAGCAGATGAATATAAAGCATGGAAAACAGCAAATAGGTATGATTATATGACGGGATTAAGAGATATATCTATAGAACAGATGGTTAAGGCAAAAGCAAAAAAATTCTCTCCTGAAGATTTTGTCAAATGGAAAAAAATTGGAAGTACTCTTATAGGTTTAGATGATATTTTAGAAGCTAGAGATCGTAAATTGACTCTAAAAGAATATACATTATGGGCAAATAAAGCTAATATTCGCAGAATTTCTACTATCCTTGATGCAAAGGAAAAAGGTTTTGCACCAGATACATATTTATCACAAACAAAAAAATAGGATAAATAGTTATTAATTAAACAACTCACTTACTTTCTTATGTCTATCCTCTGGAAGTAGGTGAGAGTATCGCTCAGTCATTGTAATGCTTTTATGCCCTAGCTCATCTCTTATTTCCATCAAGTTAAATTTACCACTCATCGCCATCCAAGATGCGTGAGTATGTCTGAGGCTGTGAGGTGTTAATCTTTTTTTTTTCTGTTTTTGTAAAATCTTTTGTTCTTCATCTGACAATTCTATAAGCTCCTGTTCGCCATTTACTCTTTTTATTGTTGTCTTATTCTCTGGAAAAAGCTTGTCTACAATTTTCTGCCAACGTTTTGGCATTTGCTTGATTTGAGTCCCTTTATATGTTGATAAAATAAGTTCATTATCTCTTGGCAATGATTTTAAAACCTCTTGCACTAAATGACTCATTGCAATATGCCGTTTATTGCCATCTTTTGTTGGTTTAAAATAGATTGTATTCTCATTGAAATTTATATCATTCCAAGTGAGCGATGCAACTTCAGAAAATCTTGCGCCGGTATGAAGCAGCAAGACGGTTAACTCATATATATGAGAAGGACTTCCTTTTTCCTTCTCTAGTGTTTTGAGTAAGAGTTCAGCTTGCTCTTGTGTAAAGAAACCAACATTTTTATTGTCAAATTTCTTTACTTTTACTTTGCCTCCACTTATAGGATTTACATAACCTTTTACAAGTTCATTTTTTATCGCAAAGTTGATGATTTGGCGAGCAACTGCTAAGATATACTTTACTGTACTTGTAGCGTATATTTTCATTTTTTCAAGTTTAAGGGTATTAAAGTCTTTTATACTTAGAGAGATAAGTTCTCTTTGATGAAAATCAACAAGGTGTTTGTTGTAAAGTTGCATATCTTTTTTCCATGTCCCTTTTTCTGATTTCGCATATTCTATGTATTCAGTAAATGCATCATCAAATGTAAATACTTTTTTTCTTTTTCTTTTAATTGGAACTACCTCTCCATGCTTTATCTTTTGAAGAGTCTCAGTATATTTTTGATAAGCATAATTGACGCCCACTCCTTCTGATTCTTTACCAACTTTACTTTCAACAGTGTCTTTATTTTCATCCTTGTAGACAATATAAAAGGTTTTGTCCTTTTTACCATTAGTAGTGGAATATCTGTAAAAAACACCTGTTTTGCTTGTTTTATGTCTTTTTTTAGGATTATATGCAGGAGCCATTATGTTGCCTTTTTTCAAATATTTTATTTATTTCCAACTTTTTTCCAACTAAATAAGTGAAATACTTGGAAAACTATGGAAAACATTAGAAAAGTATTATATCATATAATTACCTATTTTTGGAATATATATAAGAGAATTGAAGAATTAAGAAAACTTTGGAAAACATATTCAAGGGACTGTTAATCACTTGGTCACTGGTTCGAATCCAGTATCCGGAGCCACTTCTTTTAAACCCCTAAATTAGTAACTTTTAAACAACTTTTTCATTTCTCGGTGCCGTTTCGGTGTCATTTGGTACACTTAAAATATAGTTCTCATTTTACATTTTTTTATATTACGCCCATTCAACCAATAAATGCAATTTCACTTAGGTTACTCTACCTTGAATGGAAGTTTTGAGAGGATGATTTCTTGTTGATTGACATATTGTCTACAATCTTTACCCCCGAGTTCTTGACAGGTTTGTCTCCAGAGTTCTGAGTGTCCGTCATTTGCAGTGAAGTTTTTATGAAGATAAAAGAGCAGGGCATGTGCGTATTCATGCGGTATAACGCTGTCTATCACATAGTCCATCGATTCTTGCATCACTTTTTTATTCAAAAGAATTTTTATTTGACCATTCTCATAGGAGGTAAGGCCATAGAGCCTGCCTGGGATCTTGTCTGTGATGATGATCGGGAACTGCACCTGAAATCCAAAGTTCTTTTGCATATGCTCAAGGACATCTTTCTCTTTGGCTGCTATGCGTTTGAGATAGGAGTTTGGAAGAGGGTTATGTTTAAAGGAGTAGCTCTTGTAGTAGTTGTATCCAAGCAGAGAGAGGGCGAGGATTATGGTAGCTAGAAAGAGGTGTTCGAGTCTTTTACTGAGCATATTTTATGATCCTGTCCCTTTCATATATATTTTTCATATTGAGGAGTGTATTATACAGTGAATTTCAATAAAAAGAATAGGGCGTTAAAGCAGTACGTTTTTAGTGTGCTATACTAACATAATCCAATTTTACTCTAAAAGAAAAGGATAGCCGGCATGGAGATTGTAGCGCTTATTGATAAAAACTACTCCCAACTTTTTGGAGAATTATCATGATACATAAACTAAAGAAGTTCTCTAAAAAAGTGGGACATGGTCTCAAGCAGGAGTATGAAGAGACAAAAGATATCCCTATGCATATAAAAAATAAGGATTATAAAAAAGCCACAGAGCAGATCGGGGATCTCGGCAAGATGACCTTTCTTTCAACCCTATGGGTGTTACCGGGTGGAGGAGTACTGAGTGGAGTGTTGATAAAATATTTTAAACAGATACGTCCGAGCGCTTTTAGAGAAGATGAGGAATAGAAGCATGTAATCCATGAAACTGTAAAGGATTGCTCTGAGCTATTTTCTCTACATAGCTTACTCTGTAACTTTTCTTCTTTTTCGTTTGTTGTTTTGTACAGGTATAAAAAACTCTAAGTTATCAAGTCTCTTTAGCGTGATTTTTTCTTCTTCCATAAGCTTTGTTAGTCTCTCTTTACTTACATCATCAAAGAGCAGGTCAATATCCTCTTGCGTGAGAGGGCGTTTGTCGAGTGTATTTATTATTTCTTCTTCACTGTAGGTTGTTTGGTTCGCTTCAGCATGTTGACGTGAGGCTATGTGTATAGGCAAGGAACTGTCAAAGAGATGAGAAAGTTCATGCAGTTCTTTATAGCTTATGCCCATAACAGGATAAGCTGGTGGTCTGTCTATAGTGCCTAGATCAATTCTTGCAGCATTGATGGAAAGTAGTACATCATTGAGTTTTTCGACCTCTTCTT
>WFPU01000280.1 GCA_015487435.1 Sulfurimonas sp. | reverse complement strand
CTTTACTAGGTTCCATTGCAATCTCTGCATTTTCTAAAAACTGTTTTTTCCAGTTGATAAGATTTTTAGGAAGCACATTGTTCTCTTTTGCTATTTGGTTCAACGGTTTTTCGTTTTTTAAAACTTCAAGTACGAGTTTGACTTTGAACTCACTGCTGAATTGTCTGCGTTTGTTACTCATTTTTATACCCCTTTCTTTTCTATTTTTGTATTTTAGCATTTTTTAGTTTGTTTTTTTACTTGGGGTATTATAATGTTGCTGAGAAAGACAATAAAAACAGTGACTTGTATAAAATACTTCACAAATGACATTCACTTCGCAAAGGTCCGGTTTACCACACTCTCACATATAGAGCAGATATAGTAATACGCATTACAGTAACACATATGACAATCCTTTCGAATTTCAAACTACACTTTTATAACTTTTCAAGCTCTTTGTTTATCTCCTCTTTATAAAACGCGTCGACATCGAAGTCGTGATCAAACCACTCTCTCCACTGTTCATACGCCTCATGAGACGGATCGTTTATCGCCTCTTTAAACTCCTCAAACCCCCATACACCTCCGACATCCTCTAGAGGCGCGCACCGTTTGCCTCGAACACATCGTGGATAGTGCTTTTTCTCATCCGCCTCCAAAACCTTCTCCAAAGTAACCTTATGAACCCACTCATCCCCAAAGTCGTAGATGTAGCGGATGGAGTCTTTTGGTTTGTGGAACACTCTATCCAAAATGATTGTAAACCCATCGATGATCCCCATATCTCCAAACTCGTCGTTACTTGGATCACCTATGACCATAGTTCCTGTTCTAAACTCATGCAGATGCATGTCATACCATGAAAAGGCTTTTTGAATCGTTTGGTGTAGATCGAAGAAGGTAGCGTCACTTGGAATATCTATCGTTCGATAAACTAAAGGGTTGGTCCCTTCGATGAAAATCTTTAGTCTGTAAATCTTGTTTGAGTTATATTGCATACTCTTCCCTGGAGTGTTTGAATCAGTTGCTTAGAGGATCTATTGACTGTGCCAATGATCGCATATACCCTTTACGCTCTTTTGCTTGTATGATCCGTTTCGCCGCATCCATAATATCCTCGATATGGGAAAAATACTCCCGCCTCTCTCCGGTAGCGCTCTTGTTGTAGATACTTCCCCACTCACGAAGCAGAATATACTCCCAAAAGAGGGTAGGGTGGAGCGCTACCTTGTAATAGCGCACTCTTCCTCCCACTACCCGGTAAAGGGTAGTAATATTAGAGGTCAAGGAGCTCTTTGATCTCGTCTGAGGCATAATAGGACTCTATCGCTTTGTTGATGATGTAATCGAGCTTTTTCTTTTCATTCAACCCTTTTACCTCGTTTTCCAGAAGAGTTGCCATTATCTTGATTCTTTTTAGGTTTTTGCTCGACAAGTTGACTCTTTTGCCGATAAACTCTCTTTCTTCCATAATATTGCCTTTTTTTAATGTTATTACAATATTATACTCAAATAAGCATAAAGTGGCAAATATCTTATTTAAACTGTTTGAATAAATTCCGTAAATCGGATATAATACAATTCAAGGAGTCGATATGAAACCAAAAGAGATAGAAGTGGTTCTTGGTATCGCAGACAGCACACTGAGTGACTGGGATAATAATCCAAACAGAAAAAGGCTTATGAAGCTATTGCGCACTATCGATAAAAAAGAGGCACTTGCATTGCTGGAGCAAGAGGATTTCACTCCTAAATACAGCCCAAACACTAAGAGGATAAAACTACGAAAAAAATGGTTCAAAAAAGATCTTCTCTATTCTAAAGAGGATAACTCCGTCATAGATATCGACAATCTCATAGCGATCTATCTCAAACAACCAAACCAGAGTGATACCAATACGCTTTTGTATCTGTTTGGAGCCAAGAGACTCAAAAAGGTGCTCGAAAAGATAAAAGAGCATATCGCCCTCCAAGATTATAATGAGGCCAAGGAGCAGATAGAGTACGCGATATCGAAAGAGAGCTACAAATCCAAATACCCTCTACCCGATATCAAAACGATCATTACAAATCCAAAAGAGCGCCATTTGGAGATACTGCAAGAGCGTTACTCCAGTAAAAAGATACTTTCAATGGCGCAGGCGAACAACTGTTCTTATAACGCTTTGTTCAAGCTTAAAAAGATGGTAGGTGCGTCTATATGACAAATCGAATCAAAGAGCTTCTGCCTCGTATTAGCAACCATCCTATCTTCACAAAGAACGATTTTAGATTGGTCGGCGGTACGGCGATGTCTTATCACCTTTCCCATCGAATATCGGAGGATTTGGATTTTTGCATTTTAGGGGATTTACCACTTGAAGATATCGAAAATTTCATAGAGTTTTGCATTAGTGAGTTTTCCATCGACAAAGTTGACTATATTGATCCGAATGAATCGATTAAAAACGACTTTCTTATTGGTGGAAGCAATGTCGAATATTTTTTACAGACATGGATTGTAAATGGTGTGAAGATACAGTTTTATGACGGCAGTGGGCATCTTGGCACAAGCGACATATTCAAAAAAGACGATTACACAAAAATAGATGATATCAAGATTGCTTCGCTTGATACGATCTTCAAAATGAAATCACTGATGTTTTATAAACGAGCAAAATCGAGAGATCTCTTCGATATGCTCACATTTTACAATTTGGGAGATAAAAAATACACGCCGCAAAAAAACAAAAGAGTTGATTATGAAATATGACAGACTCTACTACAATGAAGAGGCTTTTGAGAGATTGTGGCTGGAATCGTTCAAACATAAAAAATATATCAAAGAGTTGGACGAGGGGTTAATGGGGTTGACAATAAATCCTAAATCCTACTATGAGATGCGGAATGAGTTGATTGAGTACTTTTCTAAGAAAGAGTAGTCATATTAGAGGTCAAGGAGCTCTTTGATCTCATCAGAGGCATAATAGGACTCTATCGGTTTGCTGATGATGTAATCGAGCTTTTTCTTTTCATTCAAGCCTTTTACCTCATTTTCCAGAAGAGTTGCCATTATCTTGATTCTTTTAAGGTTTTTAGTCTATAAGTCGACTCTTTTGCCGATAAGTTCTTTTTCTTCCATAATATTGCCTTTTTTTAATCTTATTGCAATATTAT
>WFPU01000279.1 GCA_015487435.1 Sulfurimonas sp. | reverse complement strand
ATATATAGTTACGTAATTAATATGCCAATAAAAGAAAGGCGAGAGAGAATACCGAAATATAGATTGATATTTGGAACCAATCATCATGAAGGTTTATTTTTAATGGTTGATACAATGAAAAAAGGTTGGAATCATTTTTTAAAAAATGCGAATGAACATAGTTTATTTAAAGAATTTGAATTACCTGATTATAATATTGGAGATATTAATCTTGAGGAAGAAGTTTTAAAATTAATTCCACATAACGATCAGATTGAATTATTAGAATTATTAAAAGCCCTTGTCAATAATTATGGTGTTTGTTTTTCGATAGCTGAATATCGCAATATTTTAGCTATATTGAGTGGTGAAGATAAAAATAGCATAGGAGGTCTTTTTTCTAATAATAAGATAAAAATTATTAGAAATTATAAGACAGAGACAGGTCAAAAAGCAAAAGACTTAAATTGGAATAACAAGATATATATTAAGAGAGTATAATGCCAAATAAATCAAAAATAGAGTGGACAGAATCAACATGGAATCCAGTCTCTGGATGTACTAAAATCAGTAACGGATGTGAAAATTGTTATGCAGAGCGTATGGCAAAAAGACTTCAAGCCATGGGTACTAAAGGATATGAAGATGGGTTTAAAGTAACATTGCATCCAGAGAGTTTAGAAAAACCACTGAAGCTAAAAAAGCCACAAATGATATTTGTAAACTCTATGAGTGATATATTTCATAAAGATATACCTGATGAATATGTCATGAAAATATTTGCAGTGATGAATAAAGCTCATTGGCATACTTTTCAAGTGCTTACAAAAAGACCTGAACGACTTGCTCAAATGGCAAATAAATTAAACTGGACTGATAATATTTGGATGGGTGTTACTGTTGAAGCAAATGATTATGTTGATAGAGTTGATTATCTAAGAAACCTTGATATAAAAGTTAAGTTTTTATCAGTTGAACCACTTATTGACTCTGTTGATAAAATGGACTATACAGGTATTGACTGGGTTATAGTTGGTGGTGAAAGTGGTTATGGCTGTAGAGAGATAAAAAAAGAATGGGTTATTGAAGTAAAAGAAAAATGTGAAAAAGATAATATTCCTTTTTTCTTTAAACAATGGGGTGGAGTTAATAAAAAGAAAAATGGTAGATTACTAGATGGAAAAATATATGATGGAATGCCTAATGAAAATTAGACCATTTTGTTGACCTCGACAAAATGATCTAATATGTAAATATAATCATTTTGCCGAAGTCGGCAAAACGATATGTTAAATAAATACAGATATAATTATAAAAACAAATAAGGAAATAAAATAAATGGGCGAAACATTAGCAAAAAATAAAAAAGCCTATCATGATTATTTTATAGAAGAAAAGTTTGAGGCTGGGTTAGTCCTTGCTGGTAGTGAAGTAAAAGGTATTCGTGCGAACAGAGTAAATTTAAAAGATAGTTTTATCCGATTTGTAAATGATGAAGCATTTTTATTTAATGCTCATATTGGAAGACTGGAAACTACTCATCATTATTATACACATGAAGAGCGAGGAAGTAGAAAACTTCTTTTGCATAAAAAACAGTTAGTGAAGATGAAAAAAGCAGTTGAAAAAGATGGATATACAATAGTCCCTCTTCAGCTATATTTTAATGCAAGAAACCTTGTTAAAGTCCAAATTGCAATAGCAAAAGGTAAACAATTACACGATAAGAGGCAAGATTTAAAAGCAAAAGATATGAAACGCGATATACAACGAGCGATGAAAGACTATTGATGAGGTGTTTTATTTTAACATTATTTTTAGCGTGTTCTCTTAGTGCTTTTGGTTTTAATATCTCAAGCTCAACTATTGCAAATGGAAAAACAGTACTTATAGAGTTTGAAAAAAACAATGCAATAAAGTATGAACATGTCCGTGTAGATAAAAAAAAATTTAAAATATATGATAACTATGTTTTAATTCCTATTAGTTATTATGAAAAAGAAAAAAAGTTAAAACTGATTGTAAACTATAGAGAAAATGGTTCTAAAATGAAATTTAAAATGATCACTCTTCGCATAGTTGATGGAAAATATCCAAAAGAGATTCTCCAAGTTGCTAAAGGAAAAGTTTTTTTAAGTAAATCAGACAAAAAAAGAGTAACTAAAGAGTATAAAGAAGCTATGAATATTTACAATAGTGTTACAAAAGAATCATATCTTAAAACAAAGTTTATAATGCCTTTAAACTCTATAATAACAAGTGAATTTGGTAATGCTAGGGTATATAATAATACTTTAAATGGTTATCATAGTGGTACAGATTTCAGAGCAAAAATTGGAACTCCGATTAAAGCTTGTAATGATGGTGTAGTAGTTATGGCAAAAGATAGATTTTATTCTGGTGGCTCAATTATTATAGATCATGGTAGGGGTATATATACATGTTATTACCACATGAGTAGTTTTGATGTTAAAAAAAATCAAAAAGTTAAAAAGGGACAGATTATTGGTCTTTCGGGAGTAAGTGGGCGAGTAACTGGACCTCATTTGCATTTTTCTGCTAGAGTTAGCGGTGTACAAGTTGATCCACTACAATTGATAAAATTATTAAACAAAAGGTTATAAAAAATGACAACACTACAATTGATTATGTTAGGAATATCTGGTTTTTTTGCGTATAAAGTTTTTGAACATGTTCAAACTTTAAAAAATCAAGACGAAAATTCAAATTCTGCTTCAAATCAAAATTCGTATTCAAATTCAAATGATGGAGACAAAGGTATGGATTCTTTTTCACCATTTAGTGCGTCAGAATTAATTGAAAAAGCTGATGCTGCTTTTGAAAAGGGTGATGCTCAAAAAGCATTGGCATTTTTGATTGAAGCAGATGTAAAAGAACCAAACAATGCAGAAACTTTATTTAAACTTGGATATATAAGTTCAAGTATTGATGATACGATGAATGCTATTAAATATTATAAACTTTCATTAGATGTTGATAGTAGTGATGAGTCAGTGCATAACTCCTTAGCATCTGTGTATAGAAGTGAAAAACAATTTGCTTCAGCTAAATTGCATCTAAATGATTCTCTTTCTATAAATGATGCAAATCCCATTACATATTATAATTATGGGAACTTAATGGTAGACATGGATAGTGAAGATGCCGCACGCGAAATGTATCAAAAGGCTATTGAGTTAAATCCAGATTTTACAGAAGCAAAAGAAGAGTTAGCAAAATTAGAAAAAGGGTAGATATGAAACTATCACAAATATATAAAGTACTTGATGAAATATCTCCTTTTGAACTACAAGAAGCATGGGATAACTCTGGCATCCAAGTAGGCTCGCTTCATACAGAAGTAAAAAAAATAGTTTTAAGTATAGATGTTGATTATGAGTTTATAGATTCACTAGATGAAGATACCCTCCTAATAACTCATCACCCAATTATTTTTAGTGGATTAAAGCAGATAAATTTTGATACATATCCTGCAAATTTACTCCAAAAGATGGTAAAAAAAAATATTTCAAATATCTCAATGCATACAAATTTTGACAAGACACATCTCAATGAATTTGTGGCAAAAGAAATTTTGGGCTATAAGATAATTAAACAAGATGGATATAAGATATATATTGAAGTAAATGAAGATTTTGATAAATTTAGCCAAAAAATTAAAGAAAAATTTTCACTAAATCACACTAAAGTTGTAAAATGTTCAAATTTTATAAAAACGGCAGTATTAACAACTGGTTCTGGATGCTCTTTAATCTCTGAAATAGACGCTGAGTGTTTCTTAACAGGAGATATAAAGTATCATGATGCAATGGGAGCTAAAAGTATAAATTTGTCACTTATTGACATTGGACATTTTGAAAGTGAATGCTTTTTTAGTGAAATTTTAGAAAAACATTTGAAAATTTTAGGTTTAGAAGCTATAATTGCATCATCAAAGAACCCTTTTACATATATTTAATCGAAGGAGATTAATGAATCCGCACCTAAAACAACTTATAGACCTGTCAATAGTTGATCAAGAAATTGACGCTTTTGAGCCTCAAATTGAGGAAGCAAACTACAAGTTTGAAGCAGCAGTAGCAAAAAAAGAAAGCATAGATAGTGATATTGAAAATTTAAGCAATGAAATCAAAGAAGAAGAGCTTAAAAAAGCTAAAAATGAACTTCATTTGGCTGAATTATCTCAAAAACTTGAAGATAACTCTAAAAAAAGTAAAGATATAAAAACTGAGCGTGAAATGAAATCACTTCAACTTGAAGAAGAGATTGCAAAAGAACAAGTTACTTTTGCAAATGAAGAGATTGAGCGTTTAGAAAAAATTATTAGTAATAAAAAAGAGCAAATTGAAGCGGCAAAAGAGTCTTTAGTAGATGTTGAAGCAAATTTAGCTGTTGTAAAAGCTGAAGTTGACGAAAAACTAAAAACGATAAATGATGCTAGACAAGAAGTTTTTGTTCAAAAAGAGAAACTTTTAGCTAGTGTAAATCAAAAAGGTTTAACATTTTATCAAAAGATCCGTTGTTGGGCTAAAAATACAACTGTTGTTAAAGTTGAAGAACAAGCATGTAGAGGGTGTAATATGATTATTAGTGATAAAGTTTATGCTGATGTAGTAAAAGCAGAAGATATTACAAACTGTCCACATTGTGGTCGTATCCTTTATATGGACTTAGCACAAGAGTAAGGCTTTGCCTTTTACTTTTTTATATTTCATTTTAAGTGTAGTGCTATATATTGTAGCATTACCACTTTTAGTTTATCTATCATTCAAGCAAAAATACAAACAATCAATCCCATCAAGATTTTTCCTTTTCAATAACAAAAGATTTAAAACTAAAAATGGTATATGGTTTCATGTATGCTCACTTGGTGAAGCAAGAGCTTTAAAACCACTTTTGAATAAATTAAAAGATGAAGATATAAAAATAACTACAATTACACATACGGGTCAAGAAGAAGCTAAAAAATACAATGCTGAAGTTAGATACCTACCTTATGAAGTATTTTTACCTTTTTGGATCACCAAACAAAAAGTTTTAGTTGTTCTTGAAGCTGAGTTTTGGTATATGTTATTTGTTGTAGCTGCTTCAAAGGGAACAAAAGTAATTTTATTGAATGCAAGAATTTCAGAGCGTAGTGCAAAAAAATATTTGCAGTTTGCTTGGTTTTATAAAAAAATGCTTAAACATGTAGAAGTGATATATGCTCAAAGCGATGCTGACAAAAACCGTTTTTTAGCTTTAGGAGCTAGAAACATAGAAGTTATCGGTAATATAAAGCTCGCTTATGAAGTTAAAAAGACAAAAGAGTATCAAAAGTCATCTATTAAAACAATAGTAGCAGGAAGTACACATGAGGGTGAAGAGGAATCAATTTTAAAGGCTTTTGTAAAGTATAAAAAAGAAATAGATTCTAAACTCATAGTAGTACCTAGACATCCTGAGCGTTTTGATAGTGTTTATAAGTTGATGCAAAAATATGCACAAGAAAACTCTTTGAGTTTAGCAAAATTTTCAGATAAAGCAGATTTTGAATCAGATATGATTTTAATAGATGCAATGGGTGAATTAAATAATATATATGCCATAAGTGATATAGCAGTTTTAGGTGGAGCTTTTAGATCTGATGTAGGTGGACACAACCCACTTGAACCTGCTTTTTTTGAATGTCAAATAATTACAGGTAAACATTTTTTTCATCAAAAAGAGTTGTTTAAATATGTACATCATGTTCAGTATGTTGAATCAAATGAGATTTATGAAGCATTAAAAAAATGTGAAAACCTTCCACCATCAATGGTTGAAGAAAAAATAAATTTAGATAAAGTGATGGACTTATTACATAATGCATGAACTAGATTCCAAATCAAGTTTGGAATGACGGAATATTAAAGCTTTTGTCATCCTGACCTTGATTTGGAATCAAGTTTGGAATGACGGAGTATTAAAGCTTTTGTCATCCTGAACTTGATTCTGGATCTCGATTGTGCAAGAAGTCCAATAGATTAAATTAAGGAAATAGACTAATGTCAAAAGAAAAAGCTTATAAATTAGTAGCGATGCAAGAGGGTATCTCTAACTCAGCTGCAAAGTCGATGATTGATCGTGGACTTGTGTATGTTGGAAATAAAAAAGTTATGATAGCTCGTGGTGAGCTTGATGATAAAACATCTTTTCGTGTTATAAAGGTTGAAAAGCCTAAAGTTATATTTGAAAACGATGATATATTAGTGGTAGATAAACCGCCATATATTAACTCTGATGAGATAGAGAGAATGTATAAGGATGTTCAACTGCTTCATAGACTTGACCGTGAAACAAGTGGAGTTTTAATGCTTGTTAAAAATGAAGAGTTCCGTATAAAAGCGATTGGTGAATTTAAAAAAGATAAAGTTTACAAAGAGTATATTGCATGGGTTGAGGGGATTATGAGTGAGCCAATAGAGGTTGATAAACCAATCTACACAACAAAAAAAAACAATCGTGCAACTTCAAATGTATCAAGCAAAGGTAAACCTGCAAGAAGTGAGTTTTTTCCAGATCTTGTAGGAAGTAAAAAAACAAAAGTGAAGTGTATAATTCATCATGGTCGCACACATCAAATTCGCACACATCTGCGTTATGTAGAGCATCCAATAGTTGGAGATGAGCAATATGGTGGTCGTCGTGCAAAAAGAGTTATGCTTCATGCTTTTAAAGTTAGACTTCTAGGTATGGAATTTACAGCACCTGAACCAAAGGCATTTGTACACTTTGAATAGTGTATATATAGGGATAGATTTAGCTTGGGGAGAAAAGAATCTTTCAGGCTTCTGCGTCTTAGAATCAAATCCGTATACTAAAAAATTAAAAATCTTAGATCTCAAACTTATCAAATCAATTGATGAGATTGTAGATGAGATACAAAAATACAAAAAATACAAAGTTTATGTTGGAGTTGATGCTCCACTTGTAGTGCCAAATGAAATTGGCAATCGTGAAATAGAAAAAAAATTTAATAAAGATTTTGCAAAATATAAAATTTCAATGCTACCCGCAAACAGAAAACTACTTACAAAATACAGCCCTCAAATTAGAAGTGAAGTGTTATTTAAAAAACTCTTAGCATGTGGATTTGAACGTGATTATAAATCTAATAAGGTTATTTTTGAAGTATAT
>WFPU01000278.1 GCA_015487435.1 Sulfurimonas sp. | reverse complement strand
GATATTTTCATTACTTGTTCCTCTTTTAAGTTATACATATTGTACTAAGATAGATGGACATATTTTGTACTTATAATAAATTTTTGTAAACGTCTTTGTTATATCTAAAATTTTAATCTATAGTCAAAATACGACCACAATATTCTTTATAATTTTACTAACAAAACAAACAAAGGGAAAAGATGGAAGCAAAAGAGCAAGCATTGGAGACGATAAAAGAACTCTTTTTGATTGTAGAACAGCACCTGCATCAAGAAGCACTAAAAAACAATAACTTTTTTCTCTATAATTTGTGGAGTGAGAGACACTACACCTATCTTGAAGTTACAGATCTCTATAAAATAAAAAAGCTCGATTTAAGTATGCTTGATATGCAATGTTTGTTTTCTGAGTTTGGATACTTAAGTACTTTGGAGGAGTTTGATATAAGTGGAAACTACATCCCAGAACTTCCCGATAGTTTGTGGAATCTCCATAATCTCAAATCTCTTTCTCTTGGTTCTCCTGTTTTTGGAGGCAACCCTTTTAAAGAGCTCTCCCCAAAGATAAAAAATCTCAAAAACTTGGAGATACTCGATATATCGCTGTGCAATAATATCACCACACTCCCAAAAGAGCTGCTTGAACTTGATAGTCTTTTATATCTGCGTTTATCACAAGAGAATCTCTATAAATCAGATATTGTTCAAACTCTAAAGAACGAAACAGAGTGTTGTGTCCTCTTAGAAGAGACACTGCTACCTATTGAGCAGCTACTTGGAGAGATTAATGAGTAAAGCTCAATTTAGAGTAACTGATAAACCGGTCTATTTTTCCGATGCACTTGAGGCACAAGAGTATGCAAAAAATAATCCCGGATGTGCTATTACCAGAGCAGATGCAGACGAATATCCTGTGATGGATCATACCCCACAATCTATATTGCAACATCTCGATAAATCTATCATCGCACAAGATGATGCAAAAAAAGAGCTTGCACTTACGCTCTACTACCATACCCTCAAATCAAAATATCGAAATTCTAAACAAATCCAATCAAGTGCCCCCATTATGCTCATTGGTCCAACGGGTTCTGGTAAAACTTTTATTGTGCAAGAGGCGTGCGTATATCTTGGTGTACTTTTTATCCATGTTGATACATCGAGCATGGTAAGTGAGGGGATAGTAGGATACAATATTGGTAAACTTGCAGCTAATATTGTAAAAAAAGCTAATCTCGATATTCAAAAAGCTGAGCAGTGTGTAGTATTCTTTGATGAGATGGATAAGCTTTTTCACCCTGATAATGACGAATATGGTTCTGAAGTCTCTCACCAGCTTTTGCGCTTTATAGAAGGAACAACTGTCAATATACCTAAACAAGATATTGACGGAGACAAAGAGTATAAACTTGACACTCATAAAATGCAGTTCATTCTTGGAGGAGCCTTTCAGTGGATTGTTGATAAAAAAGAGTCAAACATATCTAAAAATATGGGGTTTTTGCAAGATGACTTACCAGTTATCAAAGAATACAAGGGGATAACACTAGAAGACTTCTATGAGGAAGATGTTCCAAAAGAGTTGCTTGGAAGAATGCACACTATTGTCAACCTTTACCCACTTACAGAGGAAGATTACTATAAAATCCTCACTCAAAGTGATAAATCACCTCTGCAGGAATTTATTAACAAAGTGGAGTTTCACGGAGATAGTGTCATAGTGGATAATGAAGTTATACGAGCAGTTGCCAAATATGCAGCCGAAAGTGATTTAGGAGTGCGTTCAATTCGCCAGATACTTAAAAAGCTTTTTAGTGACGCTCTATTTTTGGCACCGGGAACTAAACATAAAACACACCATATCAAATACAACGAAGAGGAATACAAATGAAATCAGTAAAAGAAAATAAATTGGATAAGAATATAACCATTACAGATATAAGAGATATGGAGCAAAGAGTTTTAAACTATATGTTGCTATCAACTTCAAACTTTGATGATGTAGCAGTGCAATTAAAAGAAACTCATTTTTTGTTTACAATACATAGAAGAATTTTTAGACAATTAGTTTTAAATAAAGATCTTTTTTTTCAAGATAATACTTTTACTACATCAATGGACTTTTTCACTTCTTTTGTATGGAGTCATGCACGAGTAAAGGAAGATACCACAAAAGAGATTTTATCTCAAAAAGCGAGTACAGATATAAAAAATGACCTTAAAACTATGCAAACATTCTATCTTCAGCGAGCGAAGAGTCTCAGTAAAGAGAATAATATAGTTACAGTGATTGCTGAAGATAAAAACAGTTATGCCAAATCTTATTTTATGAATGATATCGTCATAGAAATAGAAACAAGAGGGATAATGCATTTACCGCAAGGGCTGTTTTATTATTTTAAAGATGTACTTGATTATCTTTCCGAAAAAGATTTAGAAGCTGAAGATATTGAAGTAGCAATGAGTACAGAGGAAGATACTGATGAAATAGAATTTATACATATTAGAAAAAATCTATCTGATTTGAGCTGGGTTAAAAATTTATGTTCATGGGCTGATAAGTATGGTCTATATGAAGATGAATTTCCACGAACAAGACAAGAATTAGAAGATTTGGAAGAGTTAATGCTAAATTACAGAGGAATTGAAGAGCTACCAAAAGAGATACATAAATTACAAAGTTTAAAAGTTCTTTATCTTTGTAATAACAATATCAAGACACTGCCGGATGAATTATTTCGTATGCAAACCTTAACAGACT
>WFPU01000277.1 GCA_015487435.1 Sulfurimonas sp. | reverse complement strand
TATCGATAGTGCATAGCTATACCTTGTAAAAATGTTTGTACGATTGTAACGAAGAAGTTTTAAAGTTGGATAATTATTTGAAAGTATGGTGCGCAGAGGGGGAGTTGAAAAAGTCTTACCCCTTTTATTTATTAAAATTTGGTGTTTTAAAGCCTTTATTTAGGTCTTCTAAGAGCTTTTTATTTGCTTTCATCATGTCTGTAGTCATTTCATTTAGATTATTTATTGATGGTTCTGCTTTTTTTAACATATAGCTTGATACTGCTATATCTAATATCATTCCTGTTATTAATAATCCTATAAAAAATATTATTGCATATCGTATTGTTTTAAATAGTTTCTCTTTTTCATCAAGTGATTTTTTTGTTTTTGTGTTTATTCTTTTTTCTTGTTTATATGTTGATTTGTTATTTTTATTTAATGTTTGTTCCCATGCGATTCTTTTACAGTGTGGACACTCTTTAGAATAGTATGTATTCCCACAATTTTTACAAGTTGCCATTATATTCCCATTTCTGCAAGTTCTGCCATCATTAAATGGTAAAACTTTTTAGTTTTATGTTCTGGTAGCTTGTCTATTGCTTTAATCATTTCTTGTTTTAGATAATTTGGATTATTTAGATCTGGATATTCTGAATTGTTTTCAAAATGCTTCATTACTATTTCATAGAGTTCTTTTCTATTTTCTTTCCAGTTGTTTAGTGTTTTTGTATCTACACCCAATATTTTCGCTATTTCATATTTTTTCATACAATAATTACCTTTAATAATAAAAGAATACAATAATTACCGATATTTAAGCTATATATAAGTAATAATTCCTTAGAATACAGTATATACAAGGAATAAATACCTTTTAGGTAATAATTCCATTTTATGGAGTGACAAAATGTCAATAACTTTCATTACAGGTGTTTCGGGTTCTGGTATGTCTTATCATAATCTTATTAAGGCACATCATACTTCTAAAATAAACGTCACTCCTGCTAGCCATAATATCAAAAAATCGCTTAAATCTAAAAAATTGGTTCTTCCGCAGTCGCATAAGAGCATGTTCAGTTCGATGTAAGTCGGTTGATATCACGACCATTTGGCATGAAGTCGTAAAACTCTAACGCTCCTCTCTCGGTCACTCCTGAGAGGTTAAAAAAAGTGAGTGATTCATTAGGTTATATAAGCCTTTTAAGCGCATAAGTCGTTAATGTAATAGATACGCAGTAATGAGTCTTAAAGGGTTTATACAACTTAATCAAACTGTCATATTTGATTAGGTGCAGACTAAAAATTTACACTTAAAGGAGTGACTATGACAACGCATTTTATAGGAAAATTACTTGAGGTTCGTCCAGTAGAGACAGAGGATAAAAAAACGAATAAGATCCATTATTCAACTGAATTAACGGTTCTTTTTGAGGGTGCTGATGAAAGCGGTTATCTAAAACCATCTATTGACGCTATTTTTGCAGATGAAGAGGATTACGACACTTTCAAAGATAAGATTGGTGCATTTGTTGCGATTCCATATAACCTGAGTGTTAATCAATGGGGGCAAAAGTGGTACTTCGATAAAAGTATGCCAGTTCTAGAGTTGAAAGAAAACCCTCTTGATTATTCAAAGTATAAACGTGATGGTAAGTCAAAAAAGGCTTAAAAATGAAGCACCCGCAGGGTAGAGCCGTAGGCGTTATGGCTCCGCCCAAATAGGTTAGTTTTGTGAGGTAATTGGGATAAGAGCAAAGCTCCAGATTAATTCTAGCTTCTTTTATCTTCCTCACTTAATCTCTTACTAAATAGCCTTGCACAAAGTACAAATTATTTGTATTTGATGCAGTGTTCTTTAAGTTCCTGCAAAAAATTATTTAAGGGGGAAATCGTGAAAGATTTCAAAGAAAAAGTAAAAAAATTTTTAGATCGTATGTCTGAATCTAAAGTTTCTGTAGCAACTGGTGCTGTAGCTGTTGGTTCTGTAGCTTCTCAAGCTGCTGTTACTGTTGATTCTACTACAGGTGTACTGAGCGGGAATATTGATACTGCTATGTATAGCTCTGGTATTCCTATTGTAATCGGGTTCATTGCGTTTACACTTGGTGTCGGTGCTGTTATCGGCTTACTTAAGAGAGCAAGATAGTAGGATTATTCCTACTATTTAAGGAGAAATAGAATGAATTTACCTTTAACTAACGATGCTGTTTTGATACTAAATAGTCTCTATACAATAGTAATAGTATCTTCATTCTTTCTCTTTGCTACTGAGCAATTAATACAACTTTTTAAAAGAGCTAGAAATGCTTAAATATCTTTTCTTATTATATTTGTTAGTTTCAAATTCATTTGCTATGGAC
>WFPU01000276.1 GCA_015487435.1 Sulfurimonas sp. | reverse complement strand
CTACTAACCTTAAAAACTCTCAAATACTAAGAGATTTAGAGTGGCATTACTCAACTTCTGCTAATAAAGCAGGTAAAAATTTTGATAGAGAGTTTTGTGAATCAAAAGCTGATATAATAATAGAAAATAAAGATGGTTTATCTGAGCTTAGTTCATCAACTCTGATTAAACTAAATAATTTTAAAATAAGGAAACTTAGATGAGTAAATTTATAACTGCTCTATTAATTGGTATGTTAATAGCTTTTATTGTCGATTTTTTCATCTTCCTTGGGATAAAACTAAACTATATTGATTTTTATAAGATTGATTTATACTATAATATTTTATTTGCGGATAATCAATCTTTTATAATTTATTTTTTATCTAGTTTCATATTTGGCTTTATTGTTATATATGTAGCAAATAAAAAACTTACCATTATTACCCTTATCATTGCATCACTTATAGGGTTATCAACTCTAAATGAAAGTATTGGACAAAATGTAGCAAAAATGATGTTTATGAAAAAAAATGTAACATATAAAGATTTAAAACACACCTATTATGGTGATGTTTATTATGATGGGCGTACTACTATACATTTTTATGATAAAGAATTGCAAAAAATGTTAATATTACAAAAAGATAAAATAACTCTTTTATCTTCTGATTAATTATTTATTATAATGATTAATCAGAAGATAGGTTTATATTAAAAGGATTTAATTAAATGAAGCATATTTCAAGTTTAGCAAGTGGTGTAGCATTAGGTAGTGCAGGAATAGCTATGATGAGTGTATTAACAGGTTGTTCCCAAGAGCAACAAGCACAAAATAAATTTTTAGTAATTGAGCAACAAGCAAATGGAAAATATACTGTAGTTGAAGAGATGCCAACTGATGGTCCAAGTCGTGCCATAATTCGTGAGCGAGATGCAAATGGAAATATAACAGAGCGTTTTATGAGCGAAGGCGAGATGAAAGCACTTGCTGAGCAAGAGTATGCAAAAGTTCAAAATGGGACAAGTGAGACTATCCAAGATGGTGGTGGTAGTGCAGGAATGGGATTAGCAGGGACTATTTTAGCAGTTGCAGCAGGTTCGCTTATGGGAAATATGATTGGTAATGCTTTAATGGGCAACAAAAATTTTGCTAAGCGTTCATCAAATGTAAATAAAAGTGCATATAGTCGTTCAGCTGCAGGAAAATCTGCTAGAAAAAGCTCAACTAAAAAAAGCTTCTTTGGTGGAAATTCTAAAAGATCAAGTCGTAGTGGGGGATTTTTCGGAGGTTAGTTTCGTCACTCTCAGCTTGACTGGGAGTCTAACAAAATATACAAAAAATTTAGATCCCCAGTCAAGCTGAGGATGACATTACTGGAAAAAAATGATTACTTTACAAAAAATAAATTCACTTGAAAATAAAACACTAGAAGAGTTAGGTTTTTCATGGCATACAGATAGCGACGGATCAAAATATGTTAGTGATGAGTTAGTTCAAGTTACTCAAAATGAAGCAGAAGCTTATTATGAAGCTACAAATACAATCTATGATATGTATGTTGAAGCTGCAGAATATGTGATAGAAAATGATCTATTTTTTGATTTAGGCATACCATTTAACCTTGTAGATATAATTAAAAAATCTTGGGAAAATGATGTCCATTGGCATATATATGGTCGTTTTGATTTATGCGGTGGAATTGATGGTGTACCTATCAAACTTATAGAGTTTAATGCGGACACTCCTACTTCTTTATTTGAAACAGCTCTACTTCAATGGGCACTTTTAAAACAAAATGATATGGATGAAAATAAACAATTCAATAATGTTTACGATGCTATAAAAAACAATTTCAAAAGACTTATCACTTTATTTGATAATACAGATACTTTTGATAACCATTATGATGGCTGGAAAATACTATTTTCATCCATTGCTGAGAATGATGAAGAGGAAGCAACAACAAGACTTCTTCAACAAATTGCTACGGATGCAGGTTTTAATACTTCGTTTGATTATCTTGGAAATGTTACCTTTGATGAAACTGGTATATACGACTCTGAAAATAATAAATATGAATACTGGTTTAAACTATACCCTTGGGAGGATATAGCTACAGATGAACCTGAACTTGCAACCACCCTAACAAATATTATAAAAAACCAAGAAGCTATTATCTTAAATCCTGCATATACTCTTTTGTTTCAATCAAAGGGAATGTTAAAAATTTTAAGTGACCTGTTTCCAGACTCTGAGTATCTACTAAAGACTTCATATGAGTCACTTGAAGGTGTAAAACAAGTTGAAAAAACTGTTTTTGGACGAGAAGGTGCTAACACTAAAATAATCAGTGAGAATGGAGATATAGTAACTCAAAGAGATGGTGCGTACGATAACTACAAAAAGGTATACCAAGAATATGTTGAATTTCCTAAAGATAAAGATGGAAATAAATACCAAGCAGGAGTATTTTTCGCTTATGAAGCTTGTGGATTGAGCTTTAGAAAAGGTGGTGAAATTATGGATAATATGAGTAAGTTTGTGGGACATGTCATAGACTAGATCCTGAATCGAGTTCAGGATGACTTACTTTGTCACGCCGTACTCCATTTGCCGTCATTCTCAGGTTTGACTTTCTTGATATTCTGGACCTGACTTCCTCGTCATTCTGGGCTTGACCCGGGAATCTAGCTCAAACTTTTTTCATCTTTAAAACCTCTAATAAATTCTAAAAAGAATACTAAAAATATAGATAAGATAAATCCTGTTATAAAAGCAACTACTACTATTAATTTTTTCTTAGGCTTAATTGGATGATCATTAGTCATAATTTCACCAATAACTTTTGTGTTTTTATAATTATGTGGCAATAATAAAGATGATAATAATAATTTTGTTTCATGTAATTTATTGATAGTTGTCGTTGCAAGAGTATTTTTTTTATCTGTCATATCCATAATTAAAGTATTTAAATTTATAATATCGCTAGTTAAATCTCGTTTTTCCATAAGTTTTAAAGCTGCCAATGATGGGTTTAATGATTCTATCTTTTTAAGATTATTATTTATTAACTCTGCTTGATTATTAAAATCATTTAATGCTTTCTTTCGTAACTCTATTTTGCTCTCTAAAAGTGGTATTTTTCTATTTTTAATATTAAGTATTTTAGCTTCAACATTAGCTATTTCTATCTTTCTTCTTTGCATGACATCATCAAGTACCTTCTTATGTTCTTGTTGTATATATGCTATAACAGAACCTACCTCTTTAACGGCAAGTTCATTTGAGATTGATTCTGCTTTTATTTCTATAAACTCTTTTAAGCCTTTAGGGATAGAAATTGAGCTAATCAATGCTTTTTTATTTTTTTCATTTTTAAACATATCTATAAATAATATATTTAATTTTTTTGTTAATTGAGAAGCATTATCAAGTATAGCTTTATTATTATTATTATTATTATTATTATTTAGCTTATAATTACCTATCTCTACTAAAGCACGAGCCTCATAAATTTTTGGCGTTATATAAGCATAAATTAGCGCTCCTATAGTAATCATAGAAGTTATAAATACTATTTTTACTTTATTTTTTAAAAGAGTTCTAAATAACTCTTTTAAATCTATCTCATCTTCTTCATATCTTTGAATATGTTGTTGATTGTCTTGCATAAATATCCTAATATTTAAGTTATTGAACTCTCTATTAGTTAGCTATTAGATTCTGGATCAAGTCCAGAATGACAAAACTATCCGTCACCCTAAACTTGATTTAGGGTCTAGTTTCTAATTAATCAGAGGTCTCTATTATTTAAACACAATAATAGTTAAATTTGCATATAAAACTACTTAAGTTCATCTAGAGTTAGCTATCCAAAACTATATTTATCTTTCTTTATAAAATCTATCTCATAATCTAAAGCATTTAAGATAGTATCTAAAGTTTTTATAGATACAGATGCCATCTGACCTCTTTCAAACTTGCCAAGTGTTACCCTAGAAATCCCAGATATACTAGATAACTGTTCTTGAGTTAAACCATTGTCTTTTCTAAGCTCTTTAACCTTTTGTCCAATTTCGAATAATTTCAACAGGCATCTCCTTATAACTTTTTTCAGTAAGTGACAACTTCCAACTATCTATCATTTTCATGCCTATATCTTTGAACTCATGATTCAAAGATATATATTCTTCAAGTTCTCTTTATCTTTAATTAAAGCCAATGTTTTTGGCTGAACACCAGATATGGCATTTTTATCTAAAAAAACTTTTAGTAATCTTGTAAAAGTATCTTCGCTATCATTATTTAAAATTTCTTCTATATCAACACCATCAAATAATCGTTTATCAAATTCATTATTATAAGTAAGCCTACTCTCAATATTTGGTGCTAAATATGAAAAGACTAAAAAATCATTTATATATCCATATTCTTTAGAAAGAAAGTTTTTAAATATTTCAAACAGATAGCCTTCAGG
>WFPU01000275.1 GCA_015487435.1 Sulfurimonas sp. | reverse complement strand
TTCTATATTTAAAAAATTCAACGCACTAACAGCTAAAGATAGATTATTTTCTAAATATTTTACTAAATCTAATTTTTTTGAAATATTTTTTATATTTTTCAAATTATTTTCATCTAAAATATCTTCTATTTTTTGAATATTGTAATTTTTAGACATTTTTTCTGCTACAACATAAACTTCTGGATGCTTTTGAGTTGCTAGAATTGCA
Organism: Sulfurimonas sp.; assembly: GCA_015487435.1. Taxonomy (GTDB): domain Bacteria; phylum Campylobacterota; class Campylobacteria; order Campylobacterales; family Sulfurimonadaceae; genus Sulfurimonas. The sequence goes on along the minus strand of WFPU01000275.1, from coordinate 19,461 downwards.
CTATTTTGAATTGCATTTAATTTTGTAGTGCTTATCTCTTGAATTGTATCTCCCAAAAAAGCTTGATGATCTATATCTATTGGAGTTACAAGGGTTAAAATTTTATCAAATACAGCTGTAGCATCAAACTCACCACCAAGTCCAGCTTCTAAAACAACATAATCACAATCAGCATAAACTCTCATTCCAAGAAGAGTTGTATACTCAAAATAACTAAGTGCTTCTAAATCATCTTTATCCAAAATTGAACTAAGTTCAATATGCTCATTTTGCAAAATTTCATCACTTACATCATCTCCATTTAACCAAACTCTTTCGTTAAATTTCATAATATGTGGCGATGTATAATGTCCTACTTTATAACCAAGATTAAAAAGTGCTGTAGCTAAAAATCTACCGGTAGTGCCCTTGCCGTTCGTTCCAATTATATGGATAACTTTTGGTATTTTAAAATGATGTTTTATGCCATGAAATATTCTAGGAAATCTTTCATAGTCAATTTCATCATAATAGAGTGGTTTATTATCTAAAAATTTGTCTAAATTCAATTATCTATTTCACAACTTGGTTTCGACCATTATTTTTTGCTTTATAAAGATTATTATCTGCTGATTTTACAACATTATTTAAAGATGAATTTTTTTTACGCTCACTAACTCCAGCACTAAGAGTAACATTGATTCTTTCATTTTTATACATAAATTTAGCTTTTTGTACTTGTATACGAACTTTTTCTGCAAAGATAGCACCACCATTAGCGTCTGTTTCACTCAAAATCACCATAAACTCCTCACCACCAAAACGACCAACTATATCTACACTTCTTGCTTCTCTCTTTAGTATTTTAGCAAATGCAGATAAAACTGCATCACCTGCATCATGTCCATAATTATCATTAACTAATTTAAAATGATCTATATCTAACAATACAATTGAAAAATCATGTTGATATCTATCAAATTCAGCCTCTTTAATTTTCATAAATTCATCTAAGGCTCTTTTATTATAAAGTTTAGTTAAAAAATCTTCTTTTGATTCTTCCCTTACACTCTCTAATTCAGCTTCAAGTTTGGTGATTTTTTTACTCAGTGCACCAACTTCATCTCTTTGCTCTTTCAAATCATTACTTAATGATTTTGTATTTTCTTCTAAGGCTATAGCTATTGTATAAAGTTTTTTATGTGCTAATTTAAAACTTATTTTTTCTTTTTCATTTTCCGTATTATATAACTCTAACTCTTTTTTTATTTTTTGAATCTCTACAGTTGAATTATCTGTATTTTCAATCATCTCTATTAGTCTAAGTGATAATTTATCTAAAACACCATCTAAAGATTCTATCATCTCTTTTACACTTTTTTTATCAAGAGCTATTCTTAATTTTATAACTTTTTTTATCTCATCTTCTATATTAGGAGTGTTTAATAGGTTTGGATTATTATTTATCTTTTGTGAAATATTTGCAATTTTATCATCTATACTAGAAGCAATTGAGGGTACAAAAGATGAAACTAATAACGATGCTACCTTACTAAGTGCTGTATCACTATCATTTGTCTTAGATGAAGATAAAGAGCTAAAATCTAAATTTTGAATTGATTTTTGCAAATCATTTTTATCTTTTATCCCAATTAATTGTAAAAAAGAATCATCATAAGTAGTTACAAAATTTACCCAATGTTGTCTAAATTGATCAATTATTGCTGTACTTGGGTTGTCCTCTAGCATTTTAAAACTAAGTTTTGCTAAATCTGAAGCCTCTTTATTATGCAATACTTCTACAGCTTGTAATACACGTTTTGTAAAAATTATTTGTGCTTCAAGGTTGTTTGAGCAAAAAGATTGGTTAGTACGGTTTAAGCGAGATACTAAAAAACGAACAAGTTCGGCTAAACTTTTAATACGATACTGACTTAATTCTTTTTGAAATTTTGGGTCAAGGGAGGTTATAAATTTTTTTACATGGGAGCAATCTTCAACATTAATTTTAGCAATCTTTGCTTCTTTACAAAATGCTTCTGCATAATAATCAGGTGTTAAAAGTTTACCTTCTAGCTCTAATCGTTTTACAGCTTTTTTAATTATGGTTTGAATTGTCATTACTACTCCCTATTAATTCTTGCGCCCTCGGCTGATATTTTTGAGATAAATTCATTAATTGCTTTTGATGCACTAAATTTTATTGCATCAAATCTTTCTTTTTCTGTTACAACTGCATTTGGAGCTACACTAAAATCATAAGTACCGTGTGTTTTATAGCTTTTGCTTATCCCATTACTATATCTTATAACATTTAAGCCTATGCTCATCCTATATGTAATTACAAATCCATTTGAATCATATTGAATTGGTGAATAATTTGGTTTTGAGATACTAAGTTCCAAATGTGAATCTGATTGATCTCTGCTTACTAATGATGCTTGAAGAGATTCAACTATAGCGCTATCTACAGCATCTTTAATTAAAACAGTATTTTCTGGATCTTGCGCAGAGATAGTAACACTAGTACTTATCTTTTGACCTAGTATATCACGAGAAAATTTTGAACTTGGTCTATATCCACATGCTGATATTAATTGCACTATTAACAACAATACTAACACTTTCATCGCTCGTGAATATATATTCAAAATTACCCTTTTACTACTAAGTTTACTAATTTTTTTGGAACTACTATCTCTTTAATTATTGTTTTATTTTCTAACCATTTAGCTCCAGCCTCTTTAGCTAAAGCAATTATATTTTCTTTACTCTCATCTATTGCAACTTCTATCTCAGTTCTTCTTTTTCCATTTATAGATACACCAAGAGTAATGCTATCTTCTATAAAAACTTCATCTAAAACTTTTTGAGGACTTAAGTTGTTTAATGAAAAATACTTTTCACTAATTTCGTGTGTCACATGGGGAATAATCGGCTCCATTATAGAACTAAGTATCCAATAACCCTCACTCCATACATCTGAATTGTTCTGAGTATTTAAAGCATTCATAGCTTCCATAGCACCAGCTATAAGTGTATTAAATGTGAATTTTTCATTATATACTTCATTTGCACGAACAAGTGCTTCATAAACTTTCTTTCTTGCGTACTTTTCATCTTTGTTTAATTCAGAGTGTGTAATTGATGGGATACTCTCACTCGCCACTACATTAGAACTTCTATCAAAAAATCGTTTTATAAATTTATAAGCACCCTCTACTGCATTATCGTTCCACTCTAGCTCTTGAGTTGGTGGCGCTGCAAAAAGTATAAATAGTCTTGCCGTATCTGCTCCAAACTTAGCAATGATAGCATCTGGATCAACTGTATTTCCTTTAGATTTACTCATCTTGGCACCATCTTTTAGCACCATCCCCTGAGTAAGAAGATTATCAAAAGGCTCATCAAATTCGATGTATCCTAAATCACGAAAAACTTTTGTGAAAAATCTTGCATATAAAAGGTGTAGTATCGCGTGTTCAATTCCACCAATATATTGATCAACACCCAGCCAGTACTTTACCTGCTCTTTTGAAAATGCCTCTTTTTCCCAATTTTTAGGAGATGCACAAAAACGTAAAAAGTACCAAGAAGACTCAACAAAAGTATCCATAGTATCTGTTTCACGAATTGCATCTTTAGCACATTTAGAACATTTACAATGTTTCCAAGTTGGATGATTATCAAGTGGATTACCCTCACCTGTAATTTCTACATCTTCTGGAAGAGCAATTGGGAGATTTTCTTTTTTCTCCATAACCAAACCACAATCATCACAATGAATAAACGGAATAGGAGCACCCCAATATCTTTGACGACTCACTCCCCAATCTTTTAGTTTATAGTTAGTAGTTTTTTTACCAATTTTATTTTTTTCAAAATAGTTGATGATGTTATATTGAGATTTTTTAGAATTTAACCCATCAAACTCACCTGAATTAAATAGTTCGCCAACTTCTGTAAAGGCTTTATCTGCTTCAGCTTCACCCTCAAAAGGTTTTATAACTGCGTTTATAGGTAAGTCATACTTTTTAGCAAAATCAAAATCTCTGTCATCATGAGCTGGAACCGCCATAACTGCACCAGAGCCATAATCCATAAGAACAAAATTAGCTATCCAAACTGGTACTTTTTTTCCTGTTAATGGATGAATAACATCCAAACCAAGGGAGATTCCACTTTTTTCTTTTTGTCTGTCGATAGATGAAGTATTTTTCATCTTCTTAATCTCTGCTACAACCTCTTCACCTAAAAGATCATTATCAATCATATATGTAACTATCTCATGTTCAGGTGCTAAAGCAGTATAAGAAACACCATAAATTGTATCAGGACGAGTGGTAAACACATCAAACCCATCAAATTTAGAATCAAGTTTAGATTTGCTTTCATCATCAAAGAACAGATCAAATGCAAGACCATTTGATTTTCCTATCCAATTCTCCTGCATAGTAAGAACCTGCTTAGGCCATCCACCATCAAGTTTTTTTAAATCATCTAAAAGCTCATCAGCATACTGAGTGATTTTAAAGTAGTACTGATTCATATCTTTTTTAACAATTGGGGTATCACATCTCCAACAACACCCATCAACTACTTGCTCGTTTGCTAAAACAGTTTGATCGTTTGGACACCAATTAAGAAGACCTTTTTCACGATACAAAAGACCTTTTTCAAACATATCTATAATAAAGCCTTGCTCAAACTTAGTATAAAGCTCATCACTAGTAGCGAGTTCTCTTGTTTTAGAGAAAGAAAAACCTAAAGATTTAAACTCGCCTTTCATATAGTCTATGTTGTCATAAGTCCATGTTTTTGGGTTAGCATTATTTTTTATTGCAGCATTTTCCGCAGGCATCCCAAAACTATCAAATCCTATTGGATGAAGTACATTTAGACCTTGTTGTCTATGATATCTTGCAAAAGCATCACTAATTGAGTAATTTCTTACATGCCCCATATGTAAGCGACCACTTGGAAAGGGGAACATACTTAATATATATTTCTTATCTTTACTAAAATCATCACTAGGCTCAAAACTTTCATTTATTTCCCAGTAACTTTGCCATTTTTTTTCTAAATCTTGAGCGTTATATTCCACTATAATAAATATCCTATTTTAATACCCTCAAGGAGTACTTAGTAATCTTCGTTTGTTTTTGAACTTTCTATATAAACAATACCCACTGAGAAAACATTTGCGATTAAAGCACCTATTGTAAGTGCTATAGCCCACTCCAAATTTCCAAATACTACTAAGTATATAAAAGCAGGTATAAGATGTAAATCTGCTACAAGAGATGATGCTAATAGTTCAGCTGAGAGAAGATTTCTTACACCAATTTTTAAAAATGTTGATACTAAGTTTAAACTTGCTGCCACAAAAAGTGCAACTGCACTATGTTCATATAAAAAACCCGCAATTGATGTCAAGCTCATTAAAGAGAAAAACACATAAATTACTTTACCCCAATCCATAGATATCCTTTAATTTATTTCATAAATTTAAGGGAACCTTCCCCTATTATTTAATCACAGCATTGGAAATATACCCACAAGGGGGCACCTAGATTCCAATGTTTACGTTAACACTTGGTTTCCTTTGGCAGGAAGCCCACGGCGTTAATGCCTCTTTTTATTTATAAAATTAATATGATTATACTCAAAAATTGTTAAGGATAGACTGAAAAGTGACTTTTAGGGGATGAGGAGTAGATCCTCATCTTATAATAGTAGGCTATTTACTAAAGAGTTCCAGATTCATATTGAGAACGCATACGCTCTTTTTCTGCTTCTCTTTTTGCTTTTTTAGCTAGTTTTTGATGATAATCTTTAACACTAAAACCAAATTTAAGTAAGATAGGTGATGCTACAAAAACTGATGAGTAAGTACCAACTATCACACCAACTAAAAGTGTAAATGCAAATGCATGAATAATCTCACCACCAAACATAAATAGTGTAAATACAACAAAAAAAGTAGTAAGTGAGGTTAAAGTAGTCCTTGGTAATGTCCTCGTGACGGATTCATTTATACTATCAAAAAGTGAAGTATTTTTGTTCTCTGTTACACCCTCACGAATACGGTCAAATACAATAATAGTATCATTTAAGGAATACCCAAGTATAGTAAGTAGTGCTGCTAGTACATCAAGATTTACATCAAGTCCAACAAGTGTTATAGCACCTAGGGCAATAGTAATATCATGAACAAGTGCAATAATAGAAGCTACAGCAAAACGCCACTCAAATCTAAATGCTACATAGATTAAAATCCCTATCGTTGCTAAAATTAAGGACATAATACCTTTTTCTTTAAGCTCTGCACCAACAACTGGACCAACTATATCAACACGACGAATTTCATAATTACCAGTTCCTTTTAAAGCTTCACGTGTAATATCACCAATATCTACAGTTATATTAGAAGTAGTAGTTTTCATTCGAATTACAACTTCATCAGGCGAACCAAATTCTGTAATACTAGCACCGCTAAAAAGCTCATTAGATTTTAATTTTTCTCGCATAGTATCTATTGGAGCTGTTTTGTCATACTTTACTTGAACTATTGTTCCACCAGCAAAATCAACACCATAGTTTAAACCTTTTGTCATCAAAAGAACAAAAGAACTTAAAACTAAAATTATTGAAAAGATCATAGCAAATTTTGATTTGCCCATAAAGTTATAGGTTCTTGTATATTTAAAAAATTCCATGATTAATCCTTAATTCCGAACCAAAAACGGTTATTTTTACTTTTTTGTATCTTTGATTCTAACATCTGATAAATACCGTGTGTACCCAAAATTGCAGTAAGCATAGAGGCTAAAATACCAATACTAATTGTTACAGCAAAGCCTTTAATAGCACCTGTTCCATAAGCATAAAGAACAACTGCTGCAATCAAAGTAGTAATATTTGCATCTAAAATTGCACGCATCGCATTTGAATAACCATCTTCAATAGCTTTATGCATAGATTTGCCCTCATAAAGTAACTCTCTAATACGCTCAGAGATAATAACATTGGCATCAACTGCCATTCCTACAGTCAGTACAATACCAGCCATACCAGGGAGAGTTAAAGTAGCACCAAAAAGACTCATTACTGCTAAAATAATAAGCAAGTTTGCAATTAATGCGATATTAGCAATAACACCAGCCGCTCGATAATAAACCATCATGAAAATAATTACTAAAACAAATCCACCAACTAATGCAACCAAAGAAGCTTTAATACTATCAGCACCTAAGCTTGGTCCAACTGAACGTTTTTCCATCATATATACAGGGGCTAATAATGCGCCTGAACGAAGAGCAATAGCTAAATCTTTAGCTTCCATAACTGTATAATCACCAGAAATTTGTCCACTTCCTCCACCAATACGTTCATTGATATTTGGAGCAGAATAGACTTTACCATCAAGTACAATAGCCAATCTGTTCCCTACATTTTTACCAGTAAAATCACCAAATATTTCAGCACCCTCAGCATTTAATGAAAAATTAATTACAGGGCGATTATTTTGATCAAATCCAACATTAGCATCTGTAAGCATACCACCATCAAGAATTGGAATCTCTTTTATAAGATATTTTTTTTCTGGATTTGCAGCATCTTCTAAGATAACATCATCATACTCTGCTGCATCTTCATCAGTCATTACACTTACTCTAGCAGCTCTTTTTTCATCTACAGCCATAAACTCTAATTTTGCAGCACGACTAATCAACTCTCTAGCACGTTGCTCCTCTTCTTGAGTTTTAATTCCAGCTAATTGAACAAGAATTTTCTCAGCACCTTGACGAGCAACAACAGGTTCGGTAAGACCAAATTGATCGAGTCTATTTCTTATAGTCTCAATTGCTTGGGTAATTGCTTCTTCTTCTGTATTTATAACTTCCTCAGGAGTTAAAGATAATGAAAAAAGCTCCTCTTCAACTACTACATTTAATCCCTCTGTTTTAGCAAAATGCTCACGCATTTGAACCTCATCATCGGAGTCAAGAAGTATAAAAGAGATATTTTCTCCATCAAAACTCAAAGAATCTATCAAAATATCATTTTTGTTAGTATAAAATTTTATACTCGCAGCAATTGATTTTATTTTTGACTTAGTTGCTTCTTCAGTTTTTACTCCCAAAAGCATATGAAGCCCACCTTGAAGGTCAAGCCCTAAAGTTATCTTTTTACCCTCATTTAGGTTAAAAAGTGATGGAGCAGAAAATATAAGCCCAAATACAATCGCAAGTGCGAAAATTACAATTCTATAATTAAGCTTCATCCTCGTACTTTCTTGCGATTGCATCTTTTGTGATTTTAACTATTACATCATCATTCATTTTAACACTTAAAAAATGTTCTTCCACTTTATGAATAACTACAATAAAGCCACCATTTGTTATCATTTTATCACCTTTTTTTACTGCTGCTAGCATTGCTATTTTTGCTTTAGCCTCTTTTTGTTGTGGGCGAATAATTATGAAATACATAATTCCTATTAAAACTATGAATGGCAATAATTGACTTAAAAGTTCCATGTGTTAACTTCCTTTATATGATTAAATTAGCGCGATTATACATAAACTATATTAATATCTTACTGAATATACATAATGTAACATTATAATGTGTATAATACTTTTATGAAAAACACCTTATTTAAAGATTTATCTACTGGTTTAATTACAGCGCTATTTTTTAGTGCTTTTATCTATCTTGAAGATTTTGGTATCACCCTCAAATTTTTAAACACTTTTTTTGGACTCATAGCTATAACTTTTTTGCTCTATATTTCTAAAAGGGCAGTGTTAAGTGCTGGTTTTTTAATAGGAATATTTTGGTTTTATTGGATTGGCTATAGCTTTGAGTATAATGGAGTAGGATACTTAACTCCATTTATAACACTTTTTTTTGGTATTGTTTACATGTTATTTTTTGGAATTTTATCACTCACAGATAAAGTTTACATCCGTGCCATTTTACTCTTTTTACTTAGTTTTTTTGAGCCTTTTGACTGGAATTGGATGCAAATAGAACTTTTATTTGTAGATAGCTATATCGGTGTACAAAAATTTCAACTTGTTTTAGTTTTACTAGCCTTATCTATGCCATATTATATTAAAAATAGATATAAATACTCCCCTCTTTTGCTTTTAGTTTTAGCATATTCTCACATGCCCTATTCTTACATGACACAACCTGAAAGTCAATTAAAAATAAAACTAGTCCAGACAGATATAAAACAAGAATATAAATGGACAAATGAAGCATATATTCCAACAATTAAGATGGTATATAAAGAGATACAAACTGCAATTGATGAAAAATATGACCTTATTGTATTTCCTGAATCAGTTTTCCCTTTGCACATGAATGAAAATGAAAAACTCATAGATATTTTAAAAAAGTTTTCATATAAAATCTCCATAGTAGCAGGTTCACTTATGAGTGATAAAGGCAATAATTACAATGTAACTTATATGTTTGAAAATGGAAACTATCAAGTAGCTAAAAAATTAGTATTAGTCCCTTTTGGTGAATATATTCCACTTCCAAAATTTGCACAAGATTATATAAATAATAAATTTTTTGCAGGCGCTTCTGATTTTGAAACAGCTACTCAACCAACTGATTTTACAATCAAAGGTGTTAAATTTCGAAATGCTATTTGCTATGAAGCTACATCTCAAGAGATATATGATGGTGATGTGAATTTTGTAATAGCTACTAGTAATAATGCTTGGTTTGCTCCATCTATTGAGCCAACTCTTCAAAAATTACTTATGCGTTATTATGCTCGAAAAAATGGTGTTACTATTTACCATTCTGCAAACTATAAAGGGACAGGTATCGTAAAATAGGGGTTATTTAAGCTTTTTTGGATATAATGATTAAAATATTATTCTTGAGAAGTGGTGAAATATGTTAAATCTAAAAAACCCCCAATTTTACAATAATCGTGAACTTTCATGGTTGCAATTTAATACTAGAGTTTTAAAACAAGCTCAAGATGAAAGCCTACCGTTACTAGAGAGATTAAAATTTCTTGCTATATACGGTACAAATTTAGATGAATTTTATATGATTAGAGTAGCCGGTCTTAAAAAGCTTTTTTCGGCTGGAATTATTGTCTCTGGAGCTGATAAACTAACACCACTTCAACAACTTCGTGAAATCAGAAAATATCTACATCAAGAACAACAAGTTCTTGAGCATTGTTTAAGTGGTATATTATCTTCAGTTGAAAAAGAAGGTATCCTTGTTAAGTCGTATGATGAAGTAAACAAAAATCAAAAAAATAAATTAGATAGATTTTTTTATGAACAAATTTATCCTGTAATTATCCCTATTGCCATAGATGCTACACATCCGTTTCCCCACTTAAACAATCTAAGTTTTGGAATAATTGTAAAACTAAATGATATTGATGATGTAACAATTGAAAGGTTTGGTATTGTTAGGGTACCTAGAGTTCTTGATCGATTTATAGAGTGCGAAAATGGTTTATTTGTACCTGTTGAGAGCGTAGTTGAACAGCATATTGAAGATCTTTTTCCTGGATATACCCTTAATAAATATGCTGCATTTAGAGTTACTAGAAATGCAGATATGGAGATAGAAGAGGAGGAGGCTGATGATTTTATGGAGATTCTTGAAGAGGGGCTAAAACTTCGCCGTAAAGGTGCTATGGTTAGACTTGAAGTTGGAATTAATGCAGATGAAGAGATTATTAACTTTTTCAACCGTCATACAAATGTTTACAAAGATGATATATATAAATTTCATACATTTTTAAATCTTCCATCTCTGTGGCAAATTGTAGGAAGTAAGGATTTCGCTCATCTTTTAGCTGCCCCATTTAAACCAAAAATGTTACCACCTTTTCACGCCAATGAAGATATCTTTACAATTCTTGAAAAACAAGATGTATTGATGTACCACCCTTATGAAAGCTTTGAGCCTGTAGTAAAACTTATCCAAGATGCTTCAAAAGATAAAGATGTTGTATCAATCAAGATGACACTTTATCGTTCTGGTACAAATTCTCCAATTGTTCAAGCACTTATGAATGCTAGTGAAAGTGAAAAACAAGTAACAGTTATGGTTGAATTAAAAGCAAGATTTGATGAAGAAAATAACCTCATTTGGGCAAAAGCACTTGAAAAAGCTGGAGCGCATGTAATATATGGGATTAAAGGTTTCAAAGTCCATGCAAAAGCAGCGCTTGTGACAAGGCGTAAAAATGGAAAACTAAAACAATACGCACATTTAGGTACTGGTAACTATAACCCAGCTACTGCAAAAATCTATACAGATATGAGTTATATGACCTCTAAAGATGAGATTACAAATGATTTAACAAGATTTTTTCACTTTTTAACTGGTTTTAGTAAAAAAGGTAACCTAAATGAACTTTATATGGCACCAACTCAAATAAAACCAAAAATACTTTCTCTAATTCACAACGAAACTCGTAAAGGTGATAAGGGAAGAATCGTTGCAAAAATAAACTCTTTAGTAGATGAAGATGTTATCCGTGCATTATACAAAGCTAGCCAAGCTGGTGTAAGAGTAGATTTGATTGTTCGCGGTATCTGTTGTTTAAAACCAGGCATTCCAGAAATAAGTGAAAATATTAGAGTTATCTCTATCTTAGGAAAGTACTTAGAACACCCAAGAGTTTTTTACTTCAAAAATGACAAAACTGGTGTTTATATATCTTCAGCAGATTGGATGCCTAGAAATCTTGTTCGTAGAATTGAGCTTTTAACAGGTATTAAAGATGAAGTTTCTCGTAATAAAATCATACAGATTTTAAATTTACAAATAGCTGACAATTCTTTAGCTCATGAACTCCAAAGTGATGGTTCATATATAAAAGTAAAACGCGATAATAATAAATCAATAAATAACCATAAACTTATAGAAGATTATGTAAATAGAGTTTCAAAAGCAACAAAAAAAGAATCATCTAGTTCTATAGAACAACTTGCATCTAGATTATTTTTAGAAAGTTAATATAATGATACATAAATTTAAAGATTATACTCCTAAACTGGGAATAAACACTTGGATAGCACCATCGGCTGATGTTATTGGAGATGTTGTTTGTGGAGAAGATTGTTCTATCTGGTTTGGAACTGTCGTTAGAGGCGATGTTCACTACATAACAATTGGAGACAGGGTAAGTGTTCAAGATTTAAGCATGATTCATGTGACTCACCACAAAGGCAAAGAGAGAAAAATCGGTGATGGAAGCCCAACCATCATTGGCGATGATGTAACCATTGGTCATCGTGTAATGCTTCACGGTTGTACAGTTGAGAGTGCTTGTTTAATTGGAATGAGTTCCACAATACTTGATGGCGCTGTAATTGGCAAAGAAAGCATAGTTGGTGCTAACTCACTTGTAACAAAAAATAAAAAGTTTCCACCACGCTCACTAATAATGGGAGCACCTGCAAAAGTTATTAGAAAACTAACAGATGAAGAGATAAAAGAGCTCTATGCTTCAGCTAAAAGGTATGTAGAGTTTAAGAATGAGTATATAGACTAAGTTTTATTTTTATAAACTAATATTATTGCCATTTAATACTCTTTTCTTGCATAGCCTAAATTCTAGATTAAGTCCAGAATGACGATAGTTTCATCATTTTAAGCTTGACTTATTTGTTAATAACTTATAGATGACAATTATGTTCTATAGTCTGCATTAATCTTTACATACTCATAACCCAAATCACATCCGTAAGCTTTGAAAGTGCCATTTGCTATACCTAAATCACAACTTATTGTAAATTTAGAATGAGTCATAACTGTAGCAGCTTTTGCCTCCATAGCCTCATCAAAGAAAACTTCACCTCTATCGTATACACATAAACCATCAAAAGAGATTTTTAGTTTTTCTTCATAAGCTTCTACGCCACTTGCACCAACTGTTGAAGCAATTCTTCCCCAGTTTGGGTCTTCACCATAAAGTGCCGTTTTAACTAAAAGGGAATTAGACAATGCTTTAGCAACTATCTCTGCTTCTTTATCATCTTTTGCACCAGTAACATTGTAAGTCACTAATTTTGTAGCACCTTCGCCATCTCTGGCCATCTCTAATGCCAAAAATTGCATAACTTTTGTAAGTGCTTCTGTAAAAGCTTCTTTGTCAAAGCATCCACTTTTAGCATTACTTAAAATGATAACAGTATCATTTGTTGAAGTATCACCATCCACACTTATAGCATTAAATGTAGTCTTTACAGATTCATCTAGAATCTCTTGCATATCAGATTTTGAAATATTCGCATCAGTTGTGATAAAACAAAGCATTGTAGCCATAGCAGGGTTTATCATACCAGCACCTTTAGCCATAGCCCCAATGTTAAAACTATTACCATTATCAAGCTCAACTCTAAAAGCACACTCTTTAGAGTAGCTATCAGTTGTCATTATAGCTTGAGCTGCGGCATGTGGATTTTTTTGAGCTATATCAAAAAGTTTAATTCCTTTAATGATTTTTTCTTTTGGAAGTCTAACACCTATAACACCTGTTGAACTCATTATTGGATTTATTTTATCATCTCCACATCTCAAAAGTATATCATCTATATCTTCAAGACCTTTTGTACCAGTCATAGCATTTGCATTTTTAGAATTTATAAGGATAAAATTTGTTTTAAAATTACCTTTGTTTTTAAAATGTTTTATAGGTGCCGCTGCCATCTTATTTGTGGTAAAAACAGATGCCACTGAGCACTCAGTATCTGAATAGATAAATGCCATATCTTTTGCATTTTCTGCCTTTAATCCAGCACTTATACCATCTGCAAAAAAACCATCACTTGCACAAACACCAGCATCTGATAAAATTAATTTATACAAATTTCAACTCCTTTGGCTTCTCTCTTCTTCTTAATAAACCTTTTGCAATAGCTATGTTTGATTCTGAACCAATTACAAGTAATTTGCATTCACTTGTAATTAAAACATCCCCCTTTGGCATAGTTGAAAATTTACCATCTTTTTTAGTAATACCAACAACTGATGTATTGGTAATCTGTCTTAGATGGGTTTCTTTTAATTTTTTTAGAACTGCCCAAGAATATTTTGGAACTTCTATCTCTTGCATATCTAATGGATTATCACTCTTAAATAAAAACTCCTCAAGTAAATTTTCCATATCTGGGCGCGCAGCCATAGCACTTATTCTTTGAGCTGTAAGTTTTGTTGGAGAAACAACAGTATCTGCACCTAGTTTTTTAAGCTTGTCTACATCACTATGTGTCTCAGCTGATGAGATAATATAATATGGACGAGGAAGATAATGCTCTTTCTCAAACAACCTAACAGACGCAATAAGTGCAATATTATCAGCCATTGAATTGGATAGAGTTATAAGCCCTTTTGCTGAAGATAGATGAGCTTTTAACATACTAAGTTCAGCATGTGGCTCAGCTTTTATATATGTTGGATACTTATGCTCTTTTGCCCACTCATGAATCTCTTCGCGTGGATCTATAACTACAAAAGGTATATGATTTTTTCTAAGCTCTTTTGTAACCTCTAAAGTATAATCATTATGGTAACAAACAACAAAATGTTTTTTAAGTCGTGCAATTTTATACAACATACTACGCTCCTTTAAAATAGCAACTATATTTCCTTTATTTAGCTCTGATACTAAAATACCAATAACACTCGAAAACACAGCAAAACCTGCAATAATAAGTGTAATTGTAAACAGGCGTCCAGCATCTGAAATAGGAGCAATCTCACCAAACCCAACTGTTGTAAATGTAATACCAGTTTGGTAAATTGCATCTATCAATGTAAAGTCATCAATAATAACATAACCAATAGTACCAATCATCATAGTAAGTACAGTTAAGATTAGAGGTAAACGAAATGGTTTTATATGTGAGTATATTTCAGGTAATAGTTTAGCTTGGGGTTTGGGAGATGCCTCCCAGTTAAGAAAAGTACGAATCCTTGAGAAAAGATTCATTTGCATTTCCTTTTAGTTCTTAAGAATTTTTCTTAAGTGTACGTAATTCTCTCGCAGAGATTTTAATCTTCTTTGTAGTTCCATCTTCTTGAGTGATTCTAACTGTTCTTAAGTTTAGTAAAAAACGACGTTTAGTTCTATTTTTTGCATGAGAAACATTGTTTCCACTCATAGGGCCTTTGCCACTAATAGCGCATCTTCTAGCCATTATGATATCCTTGTTTGAATTAAAGTTGCGAATTATACCAAGATGAAGCAAAACTTCAACTTAAGCGCAATTAAGTAATTATTGGTTTCTATATAAATAATATCAAAGTAAAATGTAATTAAACATGATTTTATATAAATATAGCTAAAATCTAGATAAAGCAATAATACTTTTAACAAAGATTAATAATGATTACAAATAAAATGATAGATAACTTTATAGATAAGATTCCACCAAGGCCTGAAATATTGCAAGATACTATTAGGCTTTTAAATGATGGGAACTTGACTAAAGCAGCTAAAACTGCAGAACAAGATTTGGCATTAAAGGGTTATCTAAGTAGCTTAGTAAATAAACCGCTATATGGATTTAAAACTGAAGTTAGCAACATTGGACAAATATTTGGTATTTTGGGTCTTACAGGTTCACAACAAACTGTATATAACTATATGCTATCACTTCTTTGCCCAAAAAAGTGGGTGCTTTTTAACCTAAATGAAAATTCATTTCACGACCTTCAAATAAATCTCTCCATACATTGGAAAAAAATCTTAGAACATCTTAATATAAAAGACAAAGAGATAGAGAGTGCTATAACACTTTTACCAGCAAGTATCATTGTGTCAGAAGCACTCTTTAGTACTAAAAAAAAAGATGTAGAGCTTTTACGAAGTGTTAATGCCTTAGATTACAATACTATACTTGTAAAGTTATGTAACACTTCTTTATTTAACATCTGCAAAACAATAGCAACTAAATGGGATATGTCAGAGCAGATACAACAAATTGTATACGCATCTTCAGGTTTAAATCCATCTAAAGATGAACAAATAGATACCCTTGCAAAATGGATGCATCTTTTACTATTTTATGAACTTTCTCAGCCAATGTTTGTAAAAGCCGGATTAAATGATTTTATAGATTTTCAACTAGAATATGTACAAGATATATATGAAGATTTTGCTAAAGTGATGGATCTTTAATGAGAGCTATGATTAAAAATGGAATTGGATTGTTTTCCCCACAAGGTTTTTTAGATGGAAACAATAGTGCATCTTTTTTAAGCATTGAAGATATTGAGATAACTTTAGATTTAAATGCTGATATGATTTTAGTTTCTTTGAAAAAAGTTATTTTTTTCAATAAAAATGGTTTAGATGTATTTGTAAAATTATTTTCAAAGGTAAAGAAAAAGAAAGGAATAGCTGTAGGATTTTGTGATTATGATACTAAAAAGTTTACTGCTATTTCTAAATTTTATTCAACAAAGATGGATTTTTCACTTTTTAAATCATATGACATCGCTTCACTTTTTTCAAATAGCTTCAAAAATAAAAATAAAAATGTCCTAGTATATAGTAGTGACAGATCCCAAAGAACTGCTATGGCAATTGAGCTTCATGATTTTGGACACAATCCCGTAGTGTGTCAAACTTTTAAAGAGTTTCAGGAAAAAAGCTCAAACAGTACTGCTTATGATAATATCATTGATGATACATTTATAGGACAGATGGGACAAAAAATAGCTACTCGTGTAGCTGGAAATGCTATTATTTATTCAGTGTCAGCTTTTTTAGATACAGAGATAGCAAACTCTTTTAATATTGCATATCACAATAACTCTTTAAATGTTGGGTTTAGATTGTTTATATTTGATGCATACAAAGTTATAAGTATGAATATTCATGCCCTTAACTTTTTCTCAAAACTCTCTACTAGTGCTGCTGAATACAATGCTACAATTTGTTTTGTAGGTTTAGATTTTACTAAAATTCCAGTCTCATTTAAAGAAACTATGGAAGATTCTGGAATGCTATTTTATAAACAGATGGATGATATTTTACTAAATAAAGAGTTACTAAAAGAGTTAGGTGCAAGTAGTGCTGCAAATATAAAAAATCAACGTGTAATTGATAAAGCCATAGTTGCTAAGTTGCCAAATTTTATAGAAGCTACAGTAGCTACAATAGAGATGATGACAAACTCTAAAGCAAAAAAAGAAGCTGTTGAAGTAAATAAAATAGAGATAAAAGAAAAAGATGACAGAATTGCAAGTTCAATAGGTTTTTATGGTGACATAGATGGTATGGTTATATTGGTATTTCCAACAAAAATTGCGAAAAAAGCTTGTGAACTTTTAATTGGTGAAAGTACTGATGATATGGAATTAATTTTAGATACACTAGCAGAACTTGTAAATATAGTTGGTGGCAAAATCAAATCTTTGCTTGGTGATCATGGTGTAACTGTAAATATTACTCTGCCTAGAACGTATCAAAGTATTGATGGTTTACTAGAAGTTATTGAGAATAAAAAAGGTGTACAAGTAGATTTAATTTTTGATAATGATAAATTTTTATTTTTCTTAACTAAATGATATCTTAGATATAATTCCGTTATATAAATAAAGGTCTGTAATGATAAAAGTAGCTCCAAGTATTTTAAGTGCTGATTTTGGAAATCTTCAACGTGATGTTGAGGCTATATGTAGTGCTGGCTGTGATTTAGTTCATGTAGATGTAATGGATGGTCACTTTGTTCCAAACCTCACTATTGGTCCTGTAGTAGTATCAAGTGTTGCCGCATGCGCAACTAAACCTCTTGATATTCATCTTATGGTTGAGAATAACACTTTTTTTGTAGATTTGTTCGCTCCATTAAAACCAGAGTACATCTCTTTTCATATTGAAGAGGAAAAACATCCACATCGTTTGATCCAAAAGATTCGCTCATTAGGTATAAAACCTGCGATTGTTTTAAACCCTCACACCCCACCTGAATCTGTAGAATATCTACTTAAAGATTTAGATATGGTTCTACTTATGAGTGTTAATCCTGGTTTTGGTGGACAAAGCTTTATCGATAGTGTTATCCCTAAAGCTGCAAGATTAAATGAGATGAGAAATATAATAAATCCAAATTGTCTTATAGAGGTTGATGGTGGAGTAAATGATAAAAATATTCAAGATTTAAAAGATGTTGGTGTTGATGTAGTTGTTGCTGGAAGTTATGTATTTAAACATCCTTCAAAAGAAGAAGCTATTAAAAGTTTACAAATTTAATGAGAACAAAAATTTGTGGTATAACATCTTTAGAAGATGCGATGAGTGCGATTAAAGCTGGGGCAGATGCTCTAGGTTTTGTGTTTTATGAAAAATCTCCTAGATATATCTCCCCAGATAAAGCTAGGGCAATTATAAAAAAACTTCCCCCTTTTGTAGAAAAAGTTGGTCTTTTTGTCAATGTAGATGCACAAACCATAAACTCATATATTCAAGAATCAGGTTGTACGCTTGCACAAATTCATTTTGAAGCATCAGATGAATTATATAATCAACTATTTGTCCCATATATAAAAGTTGTTAGAGCTAAAGAAAAAGAAGATATTTCACAATTTGCAAATGAATACAGATTAATTGATGCTTATTGTGAAGCATATGGTGGCGCTGGTAAAAGATTAAATATTGAATGGTTTGATGACATTGATTGTTCAAAAATTATTCTTGCTGGTGGATTAGATGCAATAAATGTATCATCTCTAAAACAATATGGTTTTTACGGTGTTGATGTAAGTAGTGGTGTAGAGATATCTCATGGAAAAAAAGACTCCC
Source organism: Sulfurimonas sp. (assembly GCA_015487435.1). Taxonomy (GTDB): domain Bacteria; phylum Campylobacterota; class Campylobacteria; order Campylobacterales; family Sulfurimonadaceae; genus Sulfurimonas. The sequence goes on along the minus strand of WFPU01000275.1, from coordinate 662 downwards.
GCAAAGTAAAAGAATTTATAAACAATGCTAAATAAAGAGTTTATTCTTGATACAAAGAGTATTTATAAGCTTTCCTCAAAAGGTTTAGCAAAAGAACACCTTTTCGCTCAACTTGGTAATGATTTGGATTTATCACTTGAACTTTGGCGTGCTCAAGGTTTGGATATACAAAAAAACAGAGGATTATATTTTTTTTCAACAAAATTTCTTCCAATAGATGATGCAGAATTTTGTATTGTAGATATAGAAACTAATGGTTCTAAAATAGATAAACACCAAATTATAGAGATTGCTGCTATTAAAATAAAAAATAATAAGATTATAGATAAATATGAATCCTTAGTATATACCCGTGAAATCAATCCTTTTATAACTGAGATAACAGGTATAAACACAAAAGACACAAAAGATGCTCCAACTCTTAAAAAAGTTTTATATGAATTCAAACAATTTTTAGGTAATTCGATTTTTGTAGCACATGATGTAAAATTTGATTATAGATTTATCTCTCAAAGCTTAGTTAAGATTGGATTACCTCCACTATTAAATAGATCTTTGTGCTCATTATCACTTGCTGAGAGGACATTAGAATCATTTAGATATGGATTGTCTTACCTTAGTGAGTATTATGATTTAAATCCAAATGCATCACATCATAGAGC
>WFPU01000274.1 GCA_015487435.1 Sulfurimonas sp. | reverse complement strand
TATTTGAACAAACTTTAGACCTTTTTTATAAAACAAGATATTTGCTTGTTTTTCCACTATTTTATTTGGCAGGTCAATGGCTTGAAGGACCTCCTGTTAGAGTTGTTTTAATCTCAAATACTTTTATGATTACCGCTCTCTTACTTTTAGTGTATTCAGCTTTATTTGTTAAAAAAATAAATTATGGAAAATATCCTTCTGTATTTTTACTCTTTAATGTATTGTTTGTAGTGTCATACCTCTATCTAATTCTCAACAATCATACTGAAGTAGATAAAAACTTTGAAGTAACAATTGGTGTCCTTTTGGGATTTTTTGGTATACATTTTGTGTATTGGTTTATATCACTTTTTAAAAAGAAAGTTTTTTGATGTTTTTCATTCTCTTAAACGGAATTACTTCTGTTGAAGTATGAAAAAACAGTTTCCCATTTTTTGGCTTATATACCCAGTATCCTGAAGCTTTCGTATGTGTTGCAGGACCTTTTATCATAATATTTCCATCTGTTAATATTTTTGTAGACCATCTTGATCCTTCCGTTTGAATTTTGAGCAATGCTAACGGATATTCTTCATATCTACTATTGTCGGCATCATTGGTGGATATATAGTTAGCATTGCTTTTGATAATGCTTATCTCTAAGGGGTAAGGATTGCATCTGATCATAAAATTACCAAATCCATCAATGCGTATCGGTAGTACATCGGTATCTTTACAACTGTTTCCTATGAGTTTGATACTATCTTGTACTTGCTGCATGACATCGAGTTCTTCGTGAGTGAGCATACACATATGTTTTTCATTGGTATATTCCTCATTATTATTGTGTTTAATCGTAAAAGAAATTCCTTCAACAATTAAAGATATCAGTATGATAATAAGTTTTGCGTTCATGGGCTTACAACATTTAATTTAACTGCAAAAGTAACTTGGTTTGCTAGTCTGTCATCATGCGAAATAATTATCAAAGCCTGTGAATTAATTCCTTTTGCAATAAGTTTTTTTCGAATATTTGAGGCATAAAATGTAGCTACTTTCAGCCTGTATTCATTAGAGCCAGCTGTAGCATATGCATGTAAAATGAGTTTTGCATTAGGATGATAATTTTGCAAAGTTAAAAAATATTGCGCTACTTGTGCAATCTTCTTGTTTGATTCTGGTTCTATTTTTCCTATTGTTGAAAAAAATATGACACACTCTTCTATTTTGCTTATTTCTGTAGTGTCATCAGCTGAATGTATTTCATCAAAATCATTAGTATTATTCAACATTGGTGTACATCCATATAATAATCCCAATAGCACTAAAATTATACTTACCTGAGGTTTTTTTAAAAATTCTTTTTGATGAGATAGTAATTGTAAAAGATGATTAAAATTCAAAATTGTATCCTATACGAAGTATAATATCATTCCTATTTTTAATATTATAAGTTGTGAAATCAGTACCTTCATAGAAGCTTTTACCAATACTGTTTGTAATTAAATAAGCATATTCTAACAGTATCTCAATGCTCTTTGATTCATTTATAATATACTCTGTTCCTACTCTAAAGGCCACAAGGCCATTATCTTGTTTGATATTTTTACTGTTTATATCATAGGAACTCATTGCTACTCCAACACCAAAACCAAGCATCGATCTGAAACCTTCTTTCTCACCTATCATAAAATCAAAGTTCATTAAAGCTCTTTGCAGTTCTAAGTCTTGGTCATTGTTCACATCATAAGAGAAACTAAAGCGATAGTAATTGTTTTGGAGACCAATTATAGCTCCTAGGAGTGCTACATTATTGTCATAGTTTAATTTTTTTCCATCTATCGCACTGTTTGTCGATTCTATTTCTGTAGTAGTTGAAGCTTGAGAAACACCAGTGTAAACACCCATCACAAATTTAGCATCTCTAGGAATTATAAGTACAGCACCCATATTTGCTTGAAGGAGAGAGCTTATAAATATAAACAGTAAAAAGAGTTTCATATTACTTTCCTAGTTATATTTGTTTATATTCAAATAAATTTACTTTTTAGTGATTTTATCATTATCTACACGAATAAGCACATATTGTTTTAATGATGAATCAGTGTATGTTTTTAAGATTGTTATACCTGCTTTTTCAAATTCTTGAGTAATATTTAATTTATATTTTCCTTCGATATTCATAGAATATTCCATATTTTCATCAAGTATATCTCGAGAATATTTATCTCTTGTAGAGACATCTTTTGTAAAAAATTCAAAAGTTAGCACTTGAGCATTTTTTTCATTAGTATTTATAAACAACTTAACTGTGTGAATTAAAAAATTTTCTATACTATGCTTCTCTGCATGTGTAAACATTTCATTTTTCGCACGAACTTCAATATTTTTCCCATACAATATTTTTGTAAACTCTTTTGTACTTTTTATATTGGACTTCTTGTTCTCAGATTTGATTCCATATGTTTTTCTAATCTCTGCGTTATAATTAAATCCTATTGCAGCAAGTGCTTCAGCTACAGCTTCAAACAGTAAATGACCAGATCCTACCACCATACTTACTTTATTTGTATTTTTTGGATTGTTACATATCCAGCTTGGAACAGATTCTCCATCTAACTTACATTGTACAGTATCTTGAGCAAACCCAACAGTTATTATTAATATAGACATCCATAAAGTCTGAAGTATTTTCATAATTTCCATCTCTTTTTTTGTATATAAACCATGCTCTAGCAAGTGGATTAAAATATTTTTTAACCAATATCTCAAGTATACACAAAGCTCTTTTAACACAATCTTTCTTTATTCTGTAAGTGTTTCTAGCCTTTAACTTTACCATATCTATTTTTAGCGTTTTTACATTTATGATCTCATGAATCTATTTCTTGTAAATATCCCCTCTAAACCCTATATCAGTAATAATGGCTTCTATGATAATTTCGTCATCTTCTAGTGTAACAATAATGCGTATATTTCCTTTTCGAATTCTATACACATTTGATATTGTGCCACTCATCTGTTTATAATCTATATTTTCATCAAGATTATATATTTTTCTCTTTATGAATTTTATAACTAAAGCATCTACTTGATTTTCTGTTATTACAGAAGAGTGTTTTACAAGAAATTTAGTAGCTTTTTTAAGATAGGTGAGTTTAATCTCTTTTTTCATAATTACACATCTATACTTATGGTTTTCGTTTTTACTACCTCTTTATCCTCGTTAGACATATTTGCTAAAATTGTTTCAATCTCTTTTTGTTCGAGTCTATCATAAGCGCTTTGTAATAATTCATATTCTTCTATGGGAATAATAACCGCTTCTGGCTTATTTCTTCGGATGATTGCAATTTTACTAAACACATGAGAAGTGACTTTATCAAGATAGTTTCCAAGTGACTTTCCAAGTTCAGTAATACCAACCATTTCATCTTTTGCATATTTAACCATATCTATCTCCATATTTAAATATGTATTATTATACTATTTTTTATCAATATATACAAATATTTTCAACTATGTCATTTCCAAATTGCCTCAATCATACTCCGCTCATCACTCCGAGCATAGATCATAGTAGTCTGAATATTCTCATGCCCCATCATCTCTTTTATAGTTGAGAGATTTACATTTTTTTGTACCATTCTCTTCCCAAATGTATGACGCAGCATATGTATCCCTCTTTTTTTAATATATAGTTTTTTATATAACCTATCAAGCATTGTATACAGCTCAGCTCTATGCATCACCCTCCCCTTTTGAGTGACAGCGATGAAGTGCTTTTTATTATTTTCAATCATCGTGTCATCTGCAAGGAAATGATCTTTTAGATATTCCAGATTATCTTCTATAAGCTCTTGTTTTGTGTAGACATATCTATACTTACTCCCCTTCCCTAAAATATAGATCTTATAAACACCCTCCTCTTTCATTAAAGAGATATCACCCAGTTTAATCGATAATAGTTCACTTGCTCGCACACCAGTATAGAAAAGCAGTTTCACCAGCAATCTGTTTCTGATCTGTAAGAAAGTTTTCTTTTTCAAAGGTTTATGCATATACTCCTCTAAAATACCCTCTTCCGCTTTCGATAAGGACTCACTCTCTCTTTTAACACTTTTAGCGGTGAGAGATTTGAGGTTTTGCGTAAGGTCGATATTGTCGGCGTTATTTTCAGAGATATAGGTAAGAAATGATTTTATAACTGTAATGTGAAGATTTTTAGTATTGACTGCAATATCTCCTTTAGAATTGAGATATTCAAGTATAAAATCTCTATCTATCTCATAAATAGACTTTATTACATCTTCTTCATTTTTAAGTGCAAATAACCGATAAAAGCTATATAAAACTCTTTTATAGTTCATAAGTGTATTATTTGAGAGATTCAAAGTTTTTTTCTCATTTAGATAGTTTTTTATCCATTTATCTAAAATAAATAGTTGGTCTTTTTCCATTATATCTGCCCTATTAGAGTGAATTTGTAGTTTATTATAGCACAATGTTCTATTATGTAATACTTTTAAGGGGTATAATAGCATTAAGTCACTTCGTTCTTAAGTTTTCAGTAAGTGATAAAAGTGGATATATTTTATATTATATACTCACAATAGCTATTTATTGATAATAAAACATTATTATATTAATTTTTCTCTATAACTTTACTATATGCATATTTTTCAATTTCTAATAATTCACTAGTTTCTAGAACTATACCTAATTTTTTTGCCCCGATATAACTTTCTATAAAAGATTCTAAATATTCAATAGTATTATCTGCAATATCTCTATATTCTGGGTTTGGATTCATTAAATTGATTTCATAAAGATATTCATCGAAAAGCTTTTTTTCTGTATGAATTATATTAAGAGTTTGCAATAGTTCTTCGATTTTTTCTAATGGGATAATGAGCTTATCAAGTATCGCTGGATCTTTATGTACTGCAATAGCAATATCAAATAGATCTCTGGCATTTCCTTTGTGTGCTCTAAAATATATTTTTTTAGCAATTATCTCCTCAACAGATTCAATCAACATGTCAATATCCCATAAAGAGACCTTATTATATGGGATTTTAGTTCTATCTTCGACACTCAAAAACTGCATTTTAAAATCATCTTCAAATACAAACTCTGTGTATACAGGATGCATCTTAAAATTTTTATATCCAATATCATCCATCATATTTTTAAATTTTTTATCCCATCTAGACGGTCTAAATAATAAAGATACATCTTGTTTAGAATGTGTAAAGATATCTATATCTGTAGAATACCTATGATTCCAATAGTAAGCCGCTAGTGCAGTTCCTCCACCTAAAGCTGATACATCTATCAAGTTATGTTTATCTAAAAGATAGAGTGCAGCATACATCATATTCTTTTGAGGGGTAAAATCATACATGTGTTGTTCGTTTTTCTAATATATGTGCTAATGCGGCAGGAATATTTGCATTTTTTGATGAAGCATCCTCGAAATCATTTGATTTGATTCTAAAACGCTTATCCCAAACCTCACGAACCCCTTTTAATTTACGCAATGGTGAAGAAATGTAAATCTTTTTTATATCTCTTATTGAAAGATCAAAAAGTTCTACCAGGCTTTTAAGGTCATCAGGGTCACACTCTTTAAAAAATTTACTATATATTAGCTGCTGCGAATCTGATGTCTCATTGAAATCATCTTGAGAAAACGCTCTTTTTATATCTTTAATGGAATAAGCGTTCTTTTTATCAATATTTCTATTGAGTATATGTAAAATCCTATGGTTTTTTTGTTGTGACTTGATACTTTGATAC
>WFPU01000273.1 GCA_015487435.1 Sulfurimonas sp. | reverse complement strand
TTAAATTCTTTATCTGTATTTTTTCTTTTTTCATTTATCTTATTTCTATAAAGATGATTGTGATTTTCTAAATATCTACTACTTAATCCTCGTTCAAGTTGAATTGCATATATTAAGTTTGATAATCTCATAGATATTTTTATAACCTTGCTAGATTTATCTAAAACTTTATACTGCTCATACTTTTCATTAAAAATATAAAAAACAAGAATTAGCATTGAGAATAAAAGTGGTAATAACATTAGTAATAATTTAAATTTTAGTTTACCCATTATGTCTCAATTCTTATATAACAATTCTTATGTAACAATAACAGTTACAACTGTAATAATTCTATCTTAAGAAAACTTAACAAAACATAATAATAACAAAATAACATTAGTACAAAGACTGTACTTAATAATCTAGATATATTAAAATTATCTCTTGAAAAAATTTATAAAAATGTGGTGTCTAACATCATCAATATGAAATTATGCAGAAGAAATTTTATTTTAAAAGTTTTAAAAATTCATCTTCTGGAACTGGTTTAGAATAAAAATATCCTTGAGCGATAATATTGTTTTCTTTAAATAAAAAATCAACTTGTTCTTGTGTCTCAATCCCCTCTGCAACTATATCAAACTCTAATGTCTTAGCCATTGCAATAATTGTTTTTGTAATAGCTACATCATTTTTATCACTTGGAATATCCATAATAAAAGAGCGATCAATTTTTAAAATATTTATAGGCATTCTTTTCAAATAACTCAAAGATGAATAGCCAGTACCAAAATCGTCAATGCTTAAAAGCACACCAAGTTGATTTAAAGAGATTAAAATACTCATAACATCTGTATCTTCGTTCATACTCAAAGATTCTGTTATTTCAAGTTCCAAAGAATTTGCTTGAACATTATGTTTTTTTAATTTTTTAGAAACAATATCTAATAACTTATCGTTAAATTGTTTAGGAGATGTGTTTACAGCAATTTTTTTTAATTTTTGTGTTGCAGATTTAAACTTTAATGCCATATCTAAAATTAACTCTCCAATAGGTATGATTAAATTAGAATTTTCTGCTATCTCTATAAACGAATCTGGGAAAAGTAAACCATGTTTTGGATGATTCCATCTAACAAGAGCTTCTGCTGAAATAATCTCATTTGTTTTCATATTATATTGAGGTTGATAGTGCAGTACAAATTCTTTATTTATGATTGCTTCTCTTAACTCATTTTCAATTTTATAATCATTTTTTGCTTTAGTACCCATGCTATTATCATATATAGTATATTTATTTTTACCAGAATTTTTGGAAAAATACATCGCAATATCAGCCTGCTTAATTAATTCATGTATATCTGAATTTTCTGCTGAATAAAAAGTAATACCTATACTAGAATTAAGGTAGTATTTTCTACTCTCTATAGCCATCTCGCTATTTATAATTTTCATAATATTTAAAGCTAAGCTAGAAGCTTGATTTGCATCTTTAGATATCACAACAAACTCATCTCCACCAAAACGAAAAACTGTAGATGAATCATCTAGTTTAGTATCCAATGTTTTAGCAATATGTTTTAATATATTATCTCCGATATAATGCCCAGCTGTCTCATTAATCTTTTTAAAATCATCCAAATCTATAAAAAAGATGGCACCTTGCAAACCATTTGTACCTGCCGTATGTAAGTTATACTCTAGTGTATCAGTAAAATAATTTTTATTTGGAAGCCCTGTTAATTCATCGTAAAAAGCCAATTCACTAAGTTCTTTTGTGCGAACATTTATAAAATTAAATAAACCATCAGATATTAAACCTATGTTATCTCTATGAGGCATCTCTATTAGTTGTTTTTTAGTAGTATTTTTTTTAATATTTTTTTCTTTTAAAGCAACTACAGTTGAGCTAAAATTTAATAGATCGTATTTACTATTTGTATAAAATTCACCTAATGTAAACATACCAATTGTTGGAGCTATTGAATTTAATGTTTTTGTTTCATATTGCACAAAATCACGAGGTAAAAACATTTTTCTACCTTACAATAATAGCTTAAAATAACTTCTGGATTTTTTTGTATTAAATTATGATTCATTATATTCTGATGAATAACTTTATTTGAATCCCCATAGCCAATATAGACACTATCTCCAACTTTAACATTTCCAGAAACAATAAAATTTTCTCCATCAAGTGCTAAAATACCTCGTGCTATTAAAATAGAGTTTCTTTTAATAATCAAAGGGAAAGATGAACCGATGCCAGGCATAGCTTCAACAATTTTTTTACCAAGATATTTTTTAAATAGCTCAAAAGGGGTATAGTTATCTATTTGCATTACACAATTTGCATCTGCTTTAGTGATTGTAAACATCTTTCCAATTGCTTCCCAACCAAATGAGTTATCTGTATAGACATCTAACACATCAGAGTTTAATGATGCCATCACTGCGCCGTTTGTAATAATATTGTTTGATTCTATAACAAATGTATCACTGAAAGTTGGTGTTGATGCTACCCCTCCAGATATTAAAGTATTTGGATATTTTTCATAAATTTCATCTAAAAACAGTTCCCCGTTTATACTAGCAGCATCACTAAAAGAGATGAGAAGTTTTGTGTTTTTTCTAATAACATCATCAACTAATGATGTAGCAGTATCACCAGTATCTGTTTTTATAAAAGAGGTGCAAATTGTTGTAAACTCAAATGTTAAAATGCTAATTACAATTTGTTCATTATCTAAAATTTCATTATTGCATATTGTTTCATCACTTGATGAGCCAATAATTTTTGCTTGTGGAGCTAGTTTTACTAACTCATCTAAAACACTTTGTAAGTAGTCTCTGTCCATTGTTGCCGCAAAAATTTGAATGAGTATGTTTTGTGAATTTAAAAAGGTAAAGTTTTCTTTATTAGGTATAGATTTGTTTTTTAAAATGATATTATTAATTAACATTATCCATACCTTTATTAAATTTTTATGTCAAAGATTATATCATATTTATATATCTTTTAAGGTATTAAAAATTTTCTAGTAAAATAACATTTACAAATGTATCTTCTTCTAAATTATCATCATCTTCCCCAGTAACCATCAAAGCACTAGAGTTTAAAAGATTTGTTAAAATTGCTGAACTTCCAACTTTTTTACCATCAAAATTCACAAAATATTCTCCATCTTCAATAACTATATTACAAGCTGTAAATTCAGTATTTTTACTTCTTTTTATAAACGGTTCTTTTAATTTTGCTTCTACCATTTTATATGGTTCAACTTTAGCTAACATTTTTGCTACAAGGGGTAAACCATAAAGTATAGATGTAACAGTTGAAGAGTATGCAAATCCAGGAAGAGCTAAAATAAATTTTTCATCTTTTTGAGCTACCATTATGTGACGCCCCGGTTTAATAGCTACACCCTTAAAAACTACCTCAGCACCAAGACGAGGTACTATATCTTTAACAAAGTCATAATCGCCAACGCTTACTCCGCCAGTACTCACAAGTATATCAGCGCTATCTAATGCTGTTTGAAATGTTTGCATGATTTTATCTTTATCATCACCAACAGTTCCAAGTTGTATAACTTGTGCTCCAGCTTGCTCAAATAAAGCAGCTAATGTATAATTATTTGAACTTCTAATTTGTGCAGGGTTATCACTATCTACTCCTAAATCAAGTATCTCACTACCAGTTGCCACAATTGCCACTCGAGGCTTAAGAGCGACACTTACCATTACCGTATTTAATCCGGCCATAACACCAATTTCAGCAAAACCAATCTTGGTACCTTTTTTGATTAAGATATCTCCAGCTTTATAACCTTCCCCAATTGGACGAACAGATGAAGCAAATTCAACCCTTTCATCTACTGATATTTTAGTGCTATTTACCGAAACATTTTCTATTTGAATTAAGGTATTTGCACCCTCAGGCATCTTTGAACCTGTAAAAGTTTTTATACATTCACCAACACCAATAATTCTAGTTTCATCACTTCCAGCTGGATTATCGCCAAGAATTGTAATAGTATCTAAGTCTTGGTCAGCATACTTAATAGCATAACCATCCATTGAAGCTGTTGGAAATTGGGGGTCATTGTATTGTGCTACTATATCTTTTGCTAAGATTCTTCCGAGTGATGATGAGAGAGGTATATTTTCAAATCTTGTTGAATTTACTTGAAGCAAATCCAGCATGTTTTGACTCACTTCGTAACTAAGTAAACTCATTTTAAGATTCCACTTCCAGCTATTGCAGTTGAACGATCCTCTGCATAGATGCGTTTAGTACCTTTTAAGTCATATTTCCAAATTGGTGCACTAGCCTTAAAATCTTCAACAAATTCATCAATAAATTCTAGTGCAACACGGCGTTTAGATGAAAAAACAGCAGCGATATAAGAAGACTCATGAAGCATAACATCACCACGAGAATGAGCCATTTTTATAATAGCTCCTTTTTCTTGTGCTTTTACCTGCCAAGCTTTAAACCATGATTCTAAAATTGGCTCATATACATCAAAACTAAGCCCATCAATACCATCTTCATCACGAATAGTTCCAACAAAAGGGATAAAAGCACCATAGTTACTCTTTTGCTCTTTTTTATACCATCTATCTAAAATATTTGAAACATCTAACGAACCATCATGTAACTCTAGCATTAATTATCCACCACAAACAGGAGGTAGTAATGAAACTTTATCGCCATCTTGAAGAGCTGTATCGCGAGAACTTACCATTATATCATTTACAGCAACTGCTGAGTTTTCTAACCATTGGTTCATCTTTTCATCGCCTTGAAGTATCTTTGCTAATTCATTTAAATTTGATATATCTAACTCTATCGGATCTTTATTTATTGGACCTAAAAATTCTACTCTTACCAAAATCAATTCCTTAATTTTATTTCATAAAATGAAGGAAACCTTTCATTTTATGTATTACGCAAAAGGGAGTAATCCCTTTTACTACGCTAACACTTAGTTTCCTTCGGCAGGAAGCCTAAATATTTTATATTTTAAGAAATGATTATATCTAAAGTAAGTTAAGTGCTGTATAATTCCAATATGATTTTTGGAAAAATAGAATACTTAAACTTATTGCCCTTTCATATTTTTATGAAAAGGTTTACAAAAAGTTCACAACAAAAAATCTCTATGCACTACAAAAAGGGTGTACCATCAGATATAAATAAAAAGTTTTTAACTCGCAAAGTTGATGCTGCTTTTATCTCTAGTATTAGTGCAAAAAAATTCCAACATGTTAACTTAGGTATTATTGCTAAAAAAGAGGTGCTTAGCGTACTTGTGATTCCTAATACCAAAAATAAAAAAGATGCAGATTCAGCTAGTTCAAATGTTTTAGCAAATATTTTAGGTGTTAATGGCGAAGTGCTCATTGGGGATAAAGCACTTAAATATTATCTTCAAAATAATGATTATATAGATTTAGCAAAACTATGGAATGAAAGATATAATCTGCCATTTGTTTTTGCTCTTCTTTGCTTTCACAAAGATAAAAAATTGTATAAAAATATTGAAAAAGAGTTTTTAAAAAAAGAGGTAAAGATACCTCAGTACATTTTAAAAATAGCTTCTTCAAGAACAAATATTGATAAAAAAGATATCCTTAATTATCTAACTTTTATATCGTATAAATTAGATAGTAAAGCTAAATATGGGCTTAATTGTTTTTATAAAAAGTCATTTGGACAACATATCATATAAGTAAGTGAGCATAAATCAAGTTTAAGGTGACGTTGACTTCGTTATTCTAGACGTAATCCAGAATCTAATAACTAATTAATCAGAGAGTTTCATCTTTAAATCTTTTTATTTTTAAGCTATAATATCTCTATAAATAATAATTATATGGATATAACTAATGGCTAAGCTTACTAAGCAAGAGAGAAGAACGACTATTATTTCGGCCGCTTTAAAGCTGTTTTCAGAAAAAGGTTTTTATATCACCACTATCCCAGATATTGCTAAAAAAGTTGGTATGAGTGTAGGAAACTTCTATAATTATTTTACCTCAAAAGATATACTTGCAAAAGAGCTAATTATATATATTTCAGAATATTTAGGTAAAAGAATTCGTGAAATAAATGATAAAGATATTTCAACAGAAAAAAAAATTTATGAGATAGTCTCTATGTATTTTAATATGGCAGAAGAAAGACCTGAAATGATAGAGTATTTTTTAAGGGTTTACCTGTCAAATCGTGAAGTCTTTGAAGATGGTTGCGAGGGGATGATATGTGTATCAGCATTTGTAACAGAGATGATGATGTTTTTTGATAATGGTGTTGAGCGTGATGAACTGCATAATCAAGACTTTTTCTCTGCATTTGGTTTATTTATGGGTTATCTTGGTGGTATGGTTTTTCTTTTTGGAGAGAAAATTCTTCCTGAGCCACTAGAGTGGTATAAAGAATCAATCTCACAAAATATCTATAATGCACTCAAAAAACGATAAAAAACCATCTATTATTTGGTTTCAAGGGCTTACATGTAATGGTAATACCCACTCTTTTTTAAATCTTGAAAATTTAGAAAATCTTTTAAATAAATTTGAAATATTATCCCACCCTTCACTTCCTTCAACTCAAGATTTTAATTCTATTACAGAGTGTACTTTAGAGTGTGATATTTTTATATTTGAAGGAACTTATGATCCCCTTATGAAGCGTAATGATACTTCTATTTCCAAAATTGTAAAATATTATGCTCAAAAAGCAAGATACATTATAGCTCTAGGTTCTTGTGCAAGTTTTGGAGGAGTATTTAAAGCAAGCGCACCAGAACGAAATAGTGGATTACTTTTTAATGAGCAAGAAAAATCTGGACCACTTCTAAAATACGAGTCAAAAGTTATTAACATATCTGGTTGTCCTATACATCCTGAGTGGTTGGCATATACATTAAGTATGATTGAAAAAAGAAGAGAAGTAGAGACAGACTCTCTTCATCGTCCAATAGAACTCTATAGCACTCTTTCTCATCATGGATGTACAAGAAATGAGTACTTTGAGTGGAAAGTAGATGCAGGTGCTTTTGGAGAAAAAGAGGGATGTCTTTACTATAAACAAGGGTGCCGTGCTCCAATGACACATGCCCCTTGTAATAAAATACTTTGGAATGAAGTTAGTTCAAAAACAAGAGTTGGAACACCATGTTTTGGCTGTACTGAACCAGACTTTCCTCGAAAAAATCTCTTTAGTACAAAAACTAATATGTCAATTCCTGAAGATATTCCACTAGGAGTACCAAAAAGAAGTTACTTAACAATGGCAGGTATCGCAAAAACATTTCGCATTAAACGATTAGAAGGAAAACTTATTGATTACAAAACAGCTGATTGAGCAGATAGAGGGTGAAGCCTCTATTCTTTTTGATATGAAAAACGGTGTAGTTGATTTTGCAACTATTTCTTTCCCTCATTTTCGTGGTATAGAGTCTATTTTAAAAGGAAAAAATGCTTTAGATGCTTTAGTAATTACGCCAAGAGTTTGCGGTATTTGTGGACATGCTCATCTTATGGCAACTGTTCGTGCACTTGAAGATGCTTATAAAAATGCAGGTTATCCTATAGAATTAAGTAAAAAAAGTAAAATAATTAGAGAATTTACGCTTACAATGGAGATAGTTCAAAACCATTTTAAGTGGATCTATCTGACAATCATTCCAGAAGTTGCAAAGTTGAGTAACTCTACTAGAGAACAAACACCTTTAAAAGGTGCATATGCTGCAAGTATAGCTTCTAAAGCGATAGCTGTTTTTGCAGGACAATGGCCCCACTCATCATATATGATACCTGGTGGAATAACAACGGACCCTACAAATCTTGATGTATTAAAGGTAGAGTCTTTCATGGATGAGTTAATAGGGTTTTTTGAAAAAGAGTCTCTAGGAGTTTCACTCGAGAAATTTCTCTCCTTTGAGTCGTGCAAAGATTTTAAGATTCTCAATAGTGATATCTCTTTTCTTGAGAATAGTTTAATAGATATGAAGATGAATCAAAAAGGTTTTGCTTATGATAGATTTTTAGTTATTGCAAAACATACATTTACTAAACCATCTAAATTAAAGCATACGCGTCCATTTAGTATTAATGCGAAATATGTTAACACTATAGATTCATACTCTCCAAATCAAATCTCCTATGCTAAAAATGCGCAATATAAAAATATTTTTTATGAAACAGGACCACTTGCAAGAGCAATGGCTACAAATTTTCCTATTGTAAAAAATATGCACCGACGCTTTAAAGATAGTGCATACTCAAGGGCAATCGCAAGAGTTTTTGAGTTAGCAACTCTTCTTCAACATGCAAAAGAACTCTTAGTTCAGATAGATATCTCTCAAAAATCATTTATTAAGAGTGTAGATATTTCAAAAATTACAGCTAAAGGCATAGGAGTAGTTGAGGCACCTCGTGGACCATTACTTCATAGTGTTAATATTAAAGAAGGTATTATCCAAGACTATAAAATAATCACACCTACTCAGTTTAATATAGGAAGTAGTTCTAAGTCAGATCCAACACCAGCACAAAAAGCAATGAAAGGAGTAACTAAAGCTGAAGCTCTTTTTATTTTTCGTACATTTGATGTCTGCTCTGTTTGCACAACCCACTAAGTAAATATTCCATCTAGTTCATAATTGATATAAGAAAAACATAATTTAATCTAAATTTAAAAAATCTAATATTTGTTTAAGTGATTCTTTTGTAGCATAGTGAATGATTATTCATTAAGTAAAAAAGAGGAGTTGGCTATGGCAGATAGAATAGAGGGTGTGAAAAAGCTTTTTACATCTAAAAGTGCACATGTTGAAACAAATAGAGGTGATGCCCATTATGAAAAATTGTTTCAATCATGTCAGGCAAGAATTGAAGAGTTAAAGACTCAGACACCATCAAATAATCGTTTAGACATAGATGATTTACTACAAGATCAAGGGGTTAACCGTCGTGATTTTATGAAGTGGGCAAGTGCGGTAACTGGTATGTTAATGTTACCAGCATCGTTTACACCACTTGTTGCAGATGCTGCTCTACTTATGAACAGAGCTCCTGTTATTTGGCTTGAACTTTCTGATTGTGCTGGAAATACTGAAGCAATGCTTCGTTCTGACGGGCCAAAAATTGATGAAATTCTTTTAGATATTATCTCTTTGGAGTTTAATGAAACAATAATGGCTGCTTCTGGTCATCAAGCTGAAGCTCAACTAGAAGATGCAATGCATACTTTTAAAGATAAATATCTTCTTTTTGTTGAGGGTGCAATCCCAATGGGCATAAATGGTCAATATGGTACTATTGGTGCACAAGGTGAAACTTTTTATGATCATTTGATGCGCATAAGTAAAGATGCTGCTGTTGTTGTTGCGGTTGGTTCCTGTGCCACATTTGGTGGTGTACCTGCCGCTTCTCCAAATCCAACAGATGCAGTTGGTGTTATGGATGTTGTAAATGGCAAACCACTTATTAATATCCCAGCTTGTCCTGCTAACCCCGCAAATATGGTAGGTGTAATTATTCACTATATTTTAACTGGTCAAGTTCCAGAATTAGACTCACTTTTAAGACCTAAGTTCGCATTTGGCTATAGAATTCACGATAATTGTGAGAGGCGTGCTCACTTTGATGCGGGTGAATTTGTCGAAGAGTGGGGAGATGTAGGTGCAAAAAATAATTTCTGCCTCTATAAAGTAGGCTGTAAAGGTCCTATGACATTTAACAATTGTTCAATTATTCGTTATAACGAGAGTGTTAACTGGCCTGTTGGTGTTGGTCGTGGTTGTATTGGTTGCTCAGAGCCAGACTTTTGGGATAAATACGCATATGAACGCCCAATGGCAGATGCAAATATTAAAGCACCTACTGGTGGCGTTGAAAAAACTGTAGATGAATTTGGTTTGGGACTGTTAACAGCAGCAGGTATCGGTATTGGTATCCATGCAGCGGCAAGTATTATTGCAGGTAAGAAAGAAGATGGAGGAGAGGTATAATGGCAAAAAAACATATAATAGTAGATCCAATTACTAGGATTGAAGGGCATCTTAGAATAGAAGCTGTGATTGATGAAAATAATACAATTGTAGATGCATATGCATCATCTACACTGTTTCGTGGAATAGAGACAATCCTTCAAGGTCGTGATCCTCGTGATGCAGGTCTTTTAGCTATGCGAATCTGTGGTGTATGTACTGGTACACATTACCAAAGAAGTATTGAAGCGGTTGAAGATGCATTTGATGTAACTATCCCTAAAAATGCTCGTATTGTTCGTAACCTTATTCAAGGAGCACTCTATCTTCATGATCACTTAGTTCACTTTTACCATCTACATGCACTTGATTTTGTTGATATTGTATCTGCTCTCTCAGCTAATCCGAAAAAGACATCTGATGAAGCAGTAAAATGGGCAAATGTTTCAGGTACAAATCCTTTTATTGAGGGTGCTGGACAGTTTAAAGAGATTCAAGACAGAGTAGCTAAGTTTGTAAAACAGGGTCGTCTTGGAATCTTTGGAAATGGTTATTGGGGTAATAAACACTATAAACTTACACCAGAACAGAATTTAATTGGTGTTGCTCACTACTTAAAAGCTCTTGATATTCAAAGAGATATGGCTAAAATGCAAGCAATTTTTGGTGGTAAAAACCCACACCCTCAATCAATCGTAGTTGGTGGTGTAACATGTGTTCAAGATATTAAAAATCCTGCTCGTATAGCACTCTTTAAAACTCTTTTAAAAGAGAGTAGGAAATTTATTAAGCAAGCATATCTACCAGATATTTATATGGCAGGAATTATGTACGCAGATGAAGCAACAGACTCTAGTGCAACATTTACAGCACACAAAAAAGGAAAAGGTGTAGGTGGGACTGGTGGTGGTTTACTTAACTTTCTATCTTATGGCGATTTCCGTCTTGATGATACAGGTTTTTATAAATCTGCACTTCTATTTCCATCTGGTGTTGTTTTAAATGGGGATTTAAGTAAAGTTTATCCATTTAATCCAGAAAAAGTTGAAGAAGATGTAACACACTCTTGGTATGAAGCAAAGGGACCTCAGCACCCATATGAAGGGACTACTATCCCTAAATATACTGGTTTAGAGAAAAAAGCAGATGGTATGGCTTATCTTAAAACAGATGAGAAATACTCTTGGATTAAATCTCCAATATATGATGATAAAAGAATGGAAGTTGGTCCTCTTGCCCGTATGGTAATTGGTGTTGCAGCTGGACACGAGTTAATTACTAAATATGTTACAAACTTCCTTAAACGAGGTAACTTACCAACAACTGTACTTTTCTCAACTATTGGTCGTACAGCAGCTCGTGCTATTGAAACTGAACTTATGGCAGATGAGATGATGAAGTGGGTAGATGAACTTGCTATGAATGTTGCATCTGGTGATGATAGCACTTGGACAGACTTTGACTTTGATAAAGTAAGTAAAAAAACAAAAGGTGTAGGTCTTGCAGAAGCTCCTCGTGGCGCACTGGGTCACTGGGTAAAAGTTGAAGATGGAAAAATCTCTAACTATCAAGCAGTTGTACCTTCTACTTGGAATGCAGCTCCAAGGGATTATAAAGGGCGTTTAGGTGCCTATGAAGCATCACTTATCGGTACAAAGGTAGCAGATCCAGAGCAGCCATTAGAGATAATTCGTACAATTCACAGTTTTGATCCTTGTATTGCGTGTGCCGTGCATGTAGTAGATACAAAAGGAAAAGAGCTTGGTGTCTATAAAATAGATACTCAATGTAGTATTTAAAGGGGGCTTATTATGAAAGCTGGATATAAGCAAGTCAAAAGGATGACTGGTATGATGAGAAGCATTCACTTTGTGAATATTATCTCAATGATTGTAGCGGTTATAACAGGGTTGTATATTGCAGATCCATACTACCAAGCTTTTATAGCTGAGGATGCAGTAGATAAATATGTGATGGCATGGAATAGATGGGGACATTTTATTGTTGCTATTATATTTGATGTAACATCTATCATCGTTGCATACCTATTTTTCTTTTCTCGTTTTGAAAAACCTTATAAAAAGGTTATTCCTACAAAGAGAAATATTGTTGATTTTTTTGAGGTTCTTTTAAATTTGCTTACACTAAATCGTCGTAAAAAATTTGATTCAACGCATAGTGATAGCTTTAATACTGTCTATTTTGCAATATTTCATCTTCTATTAGCATGGATGCTTTTT
This sequence comes from Sulfurimonas sp., assembly GCA_015487435.1. GTDB lineage: Bacteria > Campylobacterota > Campylobacteria > Campylobacterales > Sulfurimonadaceae > Sulfurimonas. Next base: position 8,681 of record WFPU01000273.1, on the reverse strand, counting down.
ACTGGTTTACAATTGTATGTACACGTATTTCCTCACGGAGAAAGCTCTATTGGTGCTTGGTGGCCATGGATATTGCATTTTGCAACAGACTGGACCCTAGTTGTTTCTTCTTGGATGGTTGGAACTACTGCTACAGGTGTTAATATTATGGATGTTAGAATATCTCATCACTTAACAATGTGGTTACTTCTTGCATGGGTAGCATTTCACATCTACTACCAAATATGGCGTACTATCTTCTGGAAAGAGGGAGATATTGCTATTGCTGTTGGTGGTTCAAAATTTGTTAAAGAGAATAAAGCTTAGGCTTTATCTCTTCCTCTCTCTCAATATATTCAAAAAAGGTTTACAATGGCGTTTGTTCTAGAAATAGAAACTCCCTTTACACAAAAATACATTAAAAATTATATTATTAGTATAGTAAGAAAATTTAATATTAATGCAACAATTAGACAAGATAAATTGAACATTGTATGTGCTTTTGCATCAAAACATGAAAAACTTCAAGAGTGTCTTGAGGCAATCGCACAAGATTTACCAGCATCACTTTTCTTAAAATCTTCAAAGAGTTATGATAATGATCAGGTACCAAACAATCTACCAGAGCTAGAAAATGAGTATCCACTCAATTTAGGACTTTGCCCATCTTGCCAAAAAGAGATGTTCGATGTAAGTTCTCGTCGTTATTATTATCCATTTAGCTCATGTAGTTGCTGTGGAGGTAATCATAGCTTTGTTACATCTTATCCCTATGAACGACAAAACAGTTCTTTTAAATTTTTAGCACCTTGTACAAATTGTCAAGAAGAACAACTAAATGTTGGATTTAAAGAAAATCATAAAATCAACTCATGCCATGATTGTGGTGTACCTGTAAGGTTGGTCAATAAACAAAAAGAGCGGTATGCAAATGATGCAGGAAGTTTTAGAACTATGTTTGAGATATCAGCTAAAGCTATCAATGATAATAAAAAACTACTGATGAAAACAACATTTGGTTATAGAATTTTTTATAAGACAGATAAGTTAAATAATGACTCAATACTGTTGATGATAAATGCTTCTAAAATTACAGATCACCTCTCCCTTATAACTGAAGAGTATAATGCACTGCTAAGTATAGAGAGACCAATTTTAAATGTTACTGTAAAAAATGAAGAACTTAAAAAAATTTTAGGCGTTAATACCTCTTATGCTAAGTATCCTGATGAAGGTTTTTCTATTCTTTTGGGTACTGAATTACAAAAACTTGGAATTGATTATATCGCTTATGAAGAGTGTGATGAAAACTGTGAAGCAGATATAATTATGGATTATGATTTAGAGGTGCGTCCACAAAGTGATATGAGAGTATTCTTAAATAAAGATGACCTTTTTATAGCAGAAGGTAAACGGGTGTCATTTCCTTCACATAATTTTAAAGAAAAATCTTTAGTGAGTGTAGCACATGATTATGTAGCTCTTCCTCAAGATGGGAAAATGCTTTTTGATAGTATAGAGAATTTTAAATCCATCTCTGTACATAAGGCAAATGTTCTTGAAGGCATAGAGGACAAATTTCATAAAAATCAAAAAACTTTTCTGCAGGATGAAGCTTCATTTATCTCCGTAATTGCAGAGCATAATATATTTGATAAGCGTTGTGTAGGTGTTTATTTTGATGAAGAACCCTCTTTTCTTTATTATGATGGTAAAAATGTGCTTAGAATTGTTCCACCAAAAGAGTTTGATGGTTCAAAAATTATTCAAGATATAAAAAATCTTCGGGAGGGTTCTGATAGACTTATAGAAAACTTAGGAAAAAATGTTCCTGAGATTTATACAAAACTTCTAATACTTCAAGAAAAAAAATCAGTAAAGTTTTTTGAAGCTGTCGCAATTTTGCTTGGACTTAAAGATGAATCTATGCGAGGTGTTACAAAAGAAGCTATGAAATTTGTCGGTAAAGGAGGAATACAAATAGATACACATGTAAAAGATAACCGCTTTGAACATGGAGCATTTTTGGCTAGTATTATCTCTTATCAACTTGCAGGAGTAAGTACCTCTATTCTCGCATACTCAATTTTTGAGAGTTTTGGAGACTATTTTAATGATATACTTCAAGAGTTAAAAGCAAAAACAAAAGCGACTGAGATAGTCCTGTGTGGTACTCATTTTGCAAATCAGTCACTCTTTTCAAGAATGCAGCGAAACCTTAAGATGAGTCCACCTTTAATGAATAATAATTACCCAATAGGTAAGGAGAATGCAGTTGTTGGCGGAGTTTTCCTCTAAAAATAGATTTAAAATAATCCTTAAAGGTATAGTGCAAGGGGTTGGTTTTCGCCCCTTTGTTCACCAATTAGCAACAAAATGGCAACTTTGTGGATTTGTTACTAACAATGGTTCTGGTGTAGATATTGAAATTGAGGGTAGTAAGGATGGTATAGAAAATTTTCTAAGTGACTTAGTGAGCAATAAACCACCGCTCTCTCGTATAGATAATCTCGAAAAAGAACAAGTACAAATTCAAAACTCATCTATCTTTGAAATTCTTCAATCAAGTTCAAATCAAATTTCAACTATGCTTAGTGCTGATATATCTTTATGTTGTGACTGTTTGCGAGAAATGAGAGATAAAAAAAATCGTAGATATAATTACCCTTTTATAAACTGTACAAATTGTGGACCACGGTATACTATTATAAATAATCTTCCTTATGATAGAGAGAAAACTTCAATGGATAAGTTTACAATGTGTGCTAAGTGCCAAGAGGAGTACACAAATCCAAATGATAGGCGTTATCATGCACAACCTATTTCATGTCATGAGTGTGGACCTAAACTTAAATATATGAACCTCTTAGGGGAGGAGGAGTATGATGAAACTAAGGCTATAGAAAAAATATGTTCACTTATTAGTGATGGTAAAGTGGTTGCTATAAAAGGGGTTGGAGGTTTTCATATTGTTTGTGATGCAAGAAATACTAGAGCTGTAAAATTTTTGAGGGATAATAAGCACAGACCTACAAAACCTCTTGCCGTAATGTTTAAAAACATTGCGGGTATAAAAAAAGTTGCAGCTTTAAGTAAAAAAGATGAAAAACTTATACTCTCTAAAGAGAGACCAATTGTTATACTCACAAAAAAAGAGAACTCTATTCTCTCTGAATTGATAGCACCAAATATAGATAGAGTTGGAGTGTTTTTACCATATACCCCACTTCATGAAATTCTCTTAAAAAAGTTAAATTTTCCAATAGTAGCTACAAGTGCTAATTTAAGTGGTGAACCAATTATTTTAAATGAAAAAGAGATTTTCACAAAATTACCCTTAGTTGTAGAGCATCTTTTGACATACGATAGAGAGATAGTAAATGCTTGTGATGATAGTGTAGTTCAAAACAGTTTTAATGATGTTATAACCCTGCGTATGGCTAGGGGATATGCGCCTTATAGTTTTTATCTTGAGAAAAAAGCTTCTAAAAAAATCTTGGCACTTGGTGGGAATCAAAAAGTTACTATCTCCTTAGCATTCGACAATCACATAGTAATCTCTCCTCATATTGGAGATTTAAACTCAATTGACTCAAATGAGTATTTTTTAAGAGCACTAAATACGCTCAAAAGGGTTTATAACTTTGAACCAGAGATAATAGTCTGCGATAAACATCCAAAGTATGCAACATCATGTTTTGCAAGGGAGTATGTATCTAACAATAGTAATGTAGAGCTTATTGAAGTTCAGCACCATTATGCTCATGCACTATCATGTATGGCAGAGTATTGTTTAAATGAGGATGTTCTAGCATTTTGTTTTGATGGAACTGGATATGGAGATAATGGAGAGCTTTGGGGTGGAGAGATTTTTATAGCAAATGAATCAGAATATAAGAGGATATACCATTTTGAAGAGTTGGCTCTCTTAGGTGGGGAAGTAGCTATAAAGGAACCTAGACGCATAGGGTTATCACTGCTTTTTGCATGTTTCTCTCTTAAAGAGATTAAAAATATGCGGACACCTCTACTGGACTCTTTTACAAAAGTTGAGATAGAAACATTGTACTCGATGTATGAGCGTGGTATCAACTCACCAAAAAGCTCCTCTTTAGGTAGACTTTTTGATGGAATATATTCACTATGTGGCTATACAGAGTCCTTAGGTTACGAGGGTGAGAGTGGACTTATTTTAGAATCACTTAGTTGTAAAAGTAAAACTAAATCAACATATAGCTATACCTTAGAAAACGGAGTAATAGATTATAAACAGATGATATGTCAAATTATTACTGAAAAATTCAATGAAAAAATTGCTAAAAAATTTATAAATACTCTTGTAAAGATTATAGTAGAAATATCTCAAAAGTATCCAACTCTACCAGTCGTACTAAGTGGTGGTGTATTTCAAAATAGAGTCTTAGTATCACAAGTAACGAAAGCATTAAATAAATATTATATACAGAGTAAAATACCGATTAATGATGGTGGCTTATCATTGGGTCAGTTATATTTTGCATTAAAAAAGAGTGAGGATTAGATATGGGAAAAAAAGTTGCACTAATTGGATCAGGAAATGCTTTTTTTAAAGATGAAGGAGTTGGTCTTTATGGAGCAAAATATATAAAAGAGAACTATACATTTACACCTGAGATAGAGATAGTAGATGGAGGTACATTAGGTTTTAAGCTTATGCCACTCCTCCAAGAGTTCGATGAGGTAATTATTATAAATACAGCATCTGATGAGAGTAAAAAAATAGGTGATATTAGTATTAAAACTACTGATGAGTTTCTTGATGGTACATTGATAAAAAAAACAGCAAATGAAGTTGAAATTGCTGAAATGTTACAGATTTGCTCACTAAGTGAAGCGATGGCAGAGACAACTGTGATTAGTATTGTTCCAAGTGATATTATTGCTGTAGAAGTTGCTCTTAGCTCAGAAACGAAAGAGGTTTGGAATGAGTATATTACTACCGTTATATCTAAAATAGAGTCTCTTGGAATAAAGGTAAATAAAATGGACAAAGAGTTTTCTCTTGATGAAATCTTAGATATATTTGCAAATCCAAGTATAGAGCATTCTCGAGGATTTTAGGGTTATTTTATCTCTTGTCGTTGAGGATTTTTAAACTCTTCTATTATAGCGGATAAAGTAGTGATAGATGAATTCTTCTTTACTCTAATTCCCTCTTTTTCTAAAATATCAAGTAGTGCCTTTATATAACTATCAAACTTATTAATCATTAAATCACTAAGTCCTATCTCAATATCTATTATCTCTGGGATAATTCCTAAAACGCTTGATTTTGGAATATCTTTGTCCATAAGTTCTAAAATATCAAAACATTGAAGCACCCCTATTTCATGGGCACCACCAGAATTAAGCCCATACCCTGTCAATTCATAGGATGGAATATGATATATACTTCCATATTCATCATCTATCTCAATAGCATCTAAAATAATAATATGTTTGTACTCCATAAGTAAATTTAAAAGATTAATACCCTCAACACCCCCATTAATAATATCAACGCAAGGTTCGAAATTATAGTTTTTCTCTAAGTATTTAGTTGCATAAATAGCAATACCATCATCTTTTTCTAATATGTTACCTACACCAAGTATTGCTAACTCATTCATTTGTCTTCCTTAAAATACTCTTTTACCAACAGTTCTATTGCTTCATTTTTTGTGTGATTATACTTAAATTCACACTCTTTTAAAAAGTAGATAAAAGAGTTATTTTTCACCCCTTTATACTTTAAAATAGCTTTTTCAAAATAATCCCAAAATGAAACAATATTGTTAAAATGTTTATCTACTTTTATGATTTTTGAGTTACGCTTAAACCTATTAAACTCATCTATATATCCATCTTCTACACTGTCTTGAAAAAACTGTTTTTTGTATTGCTGCAAAGATGGCATTAAAATTGTATAAATATGCTTAGAGTAATCAAATGTCAAAAAATTATGTGCATCAAATACGGCTTCTCTTTTTAGCTTTTTTGTATTTTCAAGGTAGTAATACTCCTCATACTCACACTTTATCATTCGGACATGTTCATACTCTTGTTCACATATCTGTGCAGATAAAATTCTAAGAGTTTCATAATATTTTTGAATTGATGTATAGGATAGTTTTGTTCTTTTTGAGAGACTAAGGGCACTCTCATCATCTATGTAAGAATTAATAACCAACATCACTTTATTAATCTTTTCAAGAGAGAGTTTTTTAGAACACTTTGAACATTTAACTCTTCCATCAGAGAGAATATAAACAAAACTATGACAATATAAACACTCATTAGTCCACAACATAATAATTTATAATCTCCTTTTGCATCAATTAGTTCGAAAATAATATGATATATAGACTATTTTAGCTTTATTTTACATAAGAGCCACTTACTTATATCTCTTTAAAATAGATCAGAAAGATTGCCAAACTAATAGGATCAGTTCGGCATGTAATTGAACGACATCTTTAGCAATTAAAAAAAGATGCTATAATAGAAATAAAGCTTAAATTTATTACTATTTAACTCTCTGGTTAAATTATCTATTTAGATTCTGGATCAAGTCCAAAATGACGGAACTATCGTCACCCTAAACTTGATTTAGGATCTAGTTTCTAATTAATCAGATGTCTATATTATAAAATAACTGCAATTATATATATTGCTGTCAGTATTGAAAGTTTTGTTTATATGTTTAAAGCTGATCCATCACTTGGGCTTGGTAGTGAACTAATACAAAAATAAAGTTGAGAAGCTTTATGATCGTACCAAAAAGACCATAAAATAGTTTTAAGGAGATAATATGTGGAATTATCCAAAAAAAGAAGAGATTTTTGAAAAGCTTGGTAAATATGCTAAACTTTCTGGTGTTATATTTATCATTTTAGGAATAATAGGTATTATATTTCCAACATACATGACACTAGCAACTGAAATATTTGTATCTTATCTTATGCTTTTGGCTGGTGTGGTGGCGGGTTATTTTACTTGGATTACTGATAAAAATAATTGGCTTGGATGGCTTAAAAGCTTTATATTGGTGGGAGTTGCACTTTTGATGCTTCTTTATCCGATGAGTGGTATAGCTACTATTGGGTTGTTACTTGCAATTTATTTTTTTATGGATGCTTTTGCAGGATTTGCAATGGCTTCTATGCACCCTATTAAAGGGCGATGGCTTTGGTTATTTAATGGACTACTTTCATTGGCACTTGGCGTATTATTTTTGATAAATTGGCCGTTTAGCTCTATGTATCTGATTGGAATATTTGTAGGAATCAGTCTCTTTTTTGATGGATTTATTCTGTTTATCGGTGGGTCACAATTGAAAAAGATAGGTAAATAGAACATGCAAAGCAAGAAAAAAGCTTTTGGACTTTGGAGTGCTGTTTTTTTAGGTATTGGCTCTATGGTAGGAGCGGGTATTTTTGTGTTACTTGGAGAAGCTGGGGCAATTGCTGGTAATCTGGTTTGGGTCTCTTTTATATTTGGCGGTATAATCGCTCTTCTTAGTGGATATTCTCTTGCCAAGTTAGCTTCAGCTTATCCCAGCCGTGGCGGAATTGTAGAATATTTAGTGCAGGGCTATGGTGAGGGTGTATTTTCAGGTTCTGTCTCTGTGCTTTTTTATCTATCGGCTATGGTAGCGATTGCTATGGTTGCAAAAACATTTGGAACTTATGCTTCGGTAATGATGGGTTCATATTCTCTGTTTTGGGCAAACCTATACAGTATTGTGATATTGCTATTTTTTGTAATTATCAATCTTGCAGGGAGTTCGTCAATTGCAAAGATTGAAAATACCATAGTTGCAATTAAACTTACAATCATCATTGTTTTTTCGGTTGCTGTGTTTTTCTATATAAAGCCTGAGCTTTTATCTTTAAAAGATGCCCCTCCTGTTATGAATATTTTTTCATCAATTGCACTTACTTTTTTTGCTTATGAGGGATTTCGTGTTATTACCAATACGGCAGAAGATATGAAAGACCCTTCAAAAACAATGCTTAAAGCTATGTTTATTTCTATAGGGCTGGTTATGGTACTTTATGTAGTTGTAGCATTTGCAGTATTTGGAAATTTACCGTTGGATGAAATTATCAAGGCTCAAGACTATGCATTGGCAGAGGCTGCAAAGCCTGCATTTGGTCAGGTTGGATTTACAATAATGGCAGTCGCAGCACTCATATCAACAGCATCATCTATCAATGCAAACCTTTATGCAGTTACTAATGTCACATATACCATGGCAAAAAATGGAGAGTTACCAAAAGTTTATGAGAGAAATGTATGGCACAGTAGTGAGGGATTAATCATAAGTATGTTTTTTTTAATTTTATTTATACTCTTTTTTGAGTTAGATGAAATTGCAGCTATCGGTTCGATATCGATACTTTTTATTCATGCTTTGGTGCATATTGGTCATTTATTTAAGATTGAAAAGACAGGTGCTTCAAAAGTGTTAGTAATATTTGCTATATTAACAATTGCAGTTGCAATCATTTTGGCACTTATGTATACTTCAAAACATATTCCAAATGTCGGTTATTTTATAGTTGGAGGATTTGTACTGGCTTTTATATTGGAGATTGGACTAAGGCTTATAACAAAAAGAGTTATTACTAAGCAAATTAAAGGAAAAATTTTATGGAGGGAAATAGCAAAAGAGTTTAAAT
>WFPU01000272.1 GCA_015487435.1 Sulfurimonas sp. | reverse complement strand
TGTATAGAATAAAAAAAGCAACTGATACCCCCTCTATCCCCATATATTTCAAGTATAATGAAATCAGTGCGATGTGAACAAATGTGAACAGTGTTTGTGTTCCAAAATATACAAGAGATTTACCTAAAGCCATTTGTAAAAAGCCCATCGGCCACTGTATAACACGAATAAAGCTTCCTAGAATAAACCACTGTATCAAGACAACTGCGGGCAAGAACTCACTATTGTAAAAAAGATGAATGATCCACGGTGCAGCTACCATTGTAGCAAGTAGACCAGGAGCACCTAACAACAGTCCAATTTCTATCTGTTCATTTACTAGACGGTTCATAAGATCTTTATTATCTTGATGACTGGTTAAACGTGGGTAATAATCCGCACCCATTGCTTGAAGCACGAAATTTACAAACATACCCGATAGTGCAAAAGCCGCACTATAGATTCCCACAGCTTCTATGTTTATTTCCTGTGTAATCAATGTAATTGTTACATAACTCACAATGCTACCCATCAGAGCGGTCCACATAAAGACAACTCCAAGACCAAACATACTGGACGCTTCTGAAAAAGTTTCTTTCCAATTCAGTTCTACTCTATGAAAGGGGACACGTCTTGCAAAATACCACGATATAATTAATTGCATAGCCGCAATTATGATGAGCGAAGGTATGATGCCTCGTAACCCAAGCCACGAATAAAATATGATTGCAAATACTGTAGAGAGTACAGCCCCAATGATACTAGCCCGTGCCATATCCCCAATACGGCGAATCCCTTGTAAAAGAGCCATCTGTCCACCTGAGATATTGGTGAATAATACGACCAGGCCAAGAGTAGCTATATCTAAAGTATATTCCTTACTATCAAATGCCAATTGACTTAGTAGTGGGCTAAACATGATCATTATCATCATGCCAAGCAATCCGGTAAGCCAACTAATACGTTGTACAGTCAATACCATGCGGCCAACAGCTATTTCATCGTTTTTACCAACAGCAGAAGCAATTTCCCTTACAGCACTAGAGTTTATTCCCAAGCCTACAATAGTACTAATAAGTCCTTGAACTACTGTAAAACTTGCCAAAAGTCCTATACCTGTTGTTCCAATCATCACAGCTGCAAACTTGGTACGTATCATCCCAAACAGTAAGTTGATACCTGCTGATCCACCCATGATGGATGAGGATTTTAAAATCTGAGTGTAGGAAGATTTATTGCTCATTTAAAAATCTCACAATTTTTCGGGCAGTTTCCGTGCTTTGAATACCACTTATGGGTAAACTTAAGACTTCATCATGGATCTTTTCAGTTATAGGAAACTTCAAATTATCCCTTTCTATACAAGCCTCTTGTTTATGCGGAGGTAAGGGATAACGAATAAGTGTTTGAACATCATGCACAGTTAGATCTTTTTGAAGTTCATTTCTTTTATGAGTTCGTATGACGAAGAGATGCCACACACTATAGGTAGTGATAATAGGTAAAACTGCCTTTTTATTTTCAAAGCCTGCTGTTCCTGTTAAAAGTATATTAATCATCTTTCACTAAATCCTTTAAGTATTGTCCATATCCATTTTTACTCAGTGGTTCTGCAATTTTTAAAATTTTATCTTTATTTATCCAACCATTATTATACGCAATCTCTTCAAGACAAGCTATTTTATAGCCTTGTCGATGCTCAATAGTTTGAACAAACTGACCAGCTTCTATAAGTGAGTCATGAGTACCCGTATCAAGCCAAGCAAATCCACGACCAAGAAGTTCTACTTTTAACTTATCTTTTTTTAGATATTCTTCATTTATAGAGGTAATCTCTAATTCTCCTCTAGCAGATGGTTTTACATTTTTTGCTATTTCTATAACATTATTATCATAAAAATACAATCCTGTAACTGCAAAGTTTGATTTTGGATTAGTCGGTTTCTCTTCTATGCTTATAGCTTTTTTATCTTTATCAAATTCAACTACACCAAATCTTTGAGGATCATTTACTTGGTATCCAAAAACAACTGCACCATCCTTAATATTAGCCGCATTTTTCAGTAAAGGAGTAAATCCATGACCATAAAAAATATTATCTCCTAAAATTAAGCATATACTACTATCCCCAATAAACTCTTCACCTAAAATAAATGCTTGAGCTAATCCATCAGGCGATGGTTGAATTTTGTATTCAAGCTTAATACCCCAATCATCACCATTACCTAAAAGTTTTTCAAAATTTTCTATGTCTTGAGGAGTGGATATTACCAAAATTTCTTTTATGCCTGCTAACATTAATACTGATAATGGATAATAAATCATTGGTTTATCATATATTGGCAAGAGTTGTTTTGAAATAGACTTAGTAATAGGATAAAGTCTTGTTCCACTTCCTCCAGCTAATATAATTCCTTTCATTTTAAACATTCCTTTTTAATGTATTTAACTATTATTTCTACCGATTCATCTACGCTGAGTATCTCTGTATCTATAACTATCTCTGCATGCTGTGGTTCTTCATAGACATCATTCACACCTGAAAAGTTTTGATACTCACCACTCAGTGCTTTTGCATAAGCACCTTTATAGTCTCTTTTTTTACAAGTCTCTACATCTGCTTTTACATAAACCACAATATTATTTTCTACCATTTCTCGTATAGCTTTTCTACTTTCTCTGTATGGACTTACAAATGAGGCTACCGTAGAAACGGAATTCTTTTGTAGTGTTCTTATTAAGTTTCCTATGCGATGCATATGTCTATTTCTATCCTCTCTGGTGTATCCAATATCTGGAATAAGTTCTCTTATATCTTTGGAATCTATTCGTTCCAGCGGTATGTGAAGTTTTTCTAACTCTTTATAAACAGCATCCCCAATTGTTGTTTTTCCACTTAGAGGTAGCCCTGTAAACCAAAGGTTAAAAGGTTCTATTCTTTTTTTACCCCATCTTATCTTCATCCAAGCTCGCTCATGTGCCCAGTAAAGACCAACTTTCAGTACTGTTTCTATAAGTCCAGCAGCAATAGCCAAGTCTAAACGACCAAAGAAAAAGTAGACTATAAGTATAGTAGTTGTTGTAGCTACTATTCTCCAGCTAATTCCCTTTACTATTGATCGTTTATTGGTTTCTTTATACATTACAGTTCTTTACAATTCCACTCAGGAAAGTTCTCTCGTATATATTTGTTAAGTGCTATCTCAGCTTGGGTATATTCTCTATGAACTTTTACTTTTGTCTCTTCTTCTCTTTTAGCTACATCTACTATCATTCCAGCACCAACAGTATTGTTAGTAATTCTGTCAACAATAATGAAGCTTCCTGTTTGGCGGTTCTCTTTGTACTTATCTGCTGCTATTGGGCGAGTAAGTACCATTTTGCATGATGCTATGTCGTTAAGATCCAATGCATCGACTTGTGTTCTCTCATATGTATTTACATCAATTTTATAGTTTATATGCTCAAATACTCCCGGCATTACAGAAGTACCTCTTTTAATGTCATAAGTTTTCCCTATCTGCATGGATGACTCATCCATCCATACAAGCATCACTTTAAGAGAGTTTGAGACTCTTGGCAATGCCTTAGTGTGTACTAGCATGTCGCCACGGCTAATGTCTACTTCATCTTCTGTAGTGATTGTCACAGCCATAGGTGCATAGACTTCCCCAGTAGTTGCTTCCCTGTCTGATTCTGTAATATCTCCTGCATTGATTATACTTTTTACTCTCGTAGTTTTTCCAGATGGCAGTACAGTGATTTCATCTCCTACTTTTATACTTCCACTTGCAATCGTTCCACAAAAACCTCTAAAGTCTAAGTTTGGACGATTTACATACTGAACAGCAAATCTAAAATCTTCCTCTTTTATCTCTTTGGAGATATCCATACTATCTAGTAGTTCTAAAAGTGGCTTACCAGTATACCAAGGGGTTTGTGTACTTCTATCTACAACATTATCGCCATTAAGTGCACTTAGAGGAATGTAGTATGTGTTTTTAATTCCTAATTCATCTGCGAGCTCACTATATGCCTGCTTAATTTCATTAAAGACATCTTGAGAAAAATCAACTAAATCCATCTTATTTATAGCTACTATTACATGCTCAATTCCAAGAAGATTTACTATGAAGCTGTGTCTTCTTGTTTGAGTAAGAATACCTTTACGAGCATCTATTAATATGATGGCTACATCAGCTGTACTTGCACCTGTAACCATATTACGAGTATACTGCTCATGTCCTGGAGTATCTGCTATGATGAACTTTCTGTTTTCAGTGGTAAAGAATCTATAAGCCACATCTATGGTGATGCCTTGTTCTCTCTCACTCTGTAAGCCATCAACAAGCAGAGCCATATCAATTTTCTCACCTGTTGTACCATACTTTTCGCTCTCACTCTCAGCAGCACTAAGTTGATCATCAAATATCATCTTAGAGTCATAAAGCATACGACCTATTAATGTAGATTTTCCATCATCAACACTACCACAGGTTAAGAAGCGAAGCATATCTTTATTTTCATGCTCTTTTAAATATGCCTCTATGTCAAGAGCTATTTTTTCATTTTTTGTACTCATTAAAAATACCCCTCTATTTTTTTCTTCTCCATAGAACCTATTTGGTCTTTGTCTATGAGTCTTCCTTCTCTCTCTGAACTTGTAGAGAGCAACATCTCTTTAATGATCTCTGGAAGTGTCGATGCAGTTGAATTGATGGCACCTGTAAGTGGGTAACATCCAAGTGTTCTAAAACGTACCATCTCCATTTTTGCAGTATCACGCAGTTCTTTTGGCATCCTATCATCATCGACAAGTATTTTTGTACCCTCATACTCTACTACCGGGCGTTCTTTTGCAAAGTAAAGAGATGGAATAGGAATTCCTTCTAGGTAGATATACTGCCACACATCAAGCTCTGTCCAGTTACTTATAGGGAATACACGAACACTCTCGCCTTTTTGAATGGCAGTGTTGTAAACATTCCAAAGTTCTGGTCTTTGGTTTTTTGGATCCCATCTGTGTTGTTTGTCACGAAAAGAGAAGATGCGCTCTTTAGCACGAGATTTTTCCTCATCTCGTCTAGCTCCACCTATAACGGCATCATATCCACCTTGTGTGAGTGCTTGTTTAAGAGCCTCGGTTTTCATAATGTCGGTATGCACTTTACTTCCATGTTTAAATGGAGATATATCCATTGCAATACCCTCTGGGTTAGAGTGTACGACAAGGTCAAATCCTAACTCTTTAGCACGATTATCACGAAACTCTATCATCTCATGAAATTTCCACAGAGTATCTACATGTAAGAATTTAAAAGGAGGTTTAGCAGGGGCGAAAGCTTTCATAGCAATATGAAGCATTACAGAGCTGTCTTTTCCTACGGAGTACATCATAACAGGGTTAGAAAATTCTGCTGCCACTTCACGAAGAATATGGATTGATTCTGCTTCTAATTGTTTTAAATGAGTTAATTTTTCTTTCGTTATCATTAATCTTCTCTCCACTTTATATAACTATGTTTTATCATATAATCTATTATCTGTTCACATGCTTTTTCTATCGAAATGTTGTCATTTTTTATATAAATATCTACTTTTTTTGGTTTTTCATAAGGTGAAGAAATACCTGTGAACTCTTTTATTTCTCCAGCTCTTGCTTTTTTATACAATCCTTTAGGATCACGGCTTTCACAAACCTCTAAAGGTGTGTCAATAAATATCTCTACAAATTCACCATCTTCCAATAGTGTTCTAACCATCTCTCTATCTTCTCGAAAGGGAGATATAAAAGCAGTAAGTACGATAAGTCCACTCTCTACAAATAGTTTTGAAACTTCACCAACTCTGCGTATATTTTCTACTCTACTCTTTTCATCAAAGCTCAAGTCACTATTGAGCCCATGTCTAACATTATCTCCATCTAAAAGATAGGTAAAGTTTCCATTTTCATACAAGATTTTTTCAACTGCATTAGCAATAGTTGACTTTCCACTGCCGCTAAGCCCTGTAAACCATAGTACACATGGTTTTTGCATAGTACGAACAGCTCTGTCATCTTTTGTAATCTGTGTATCATGCCATATTATATTATCATTTTTACTATTCATCACTACTTCACTACAAACCATGGGTTTAAAAGATTTTCTTTATTATATACCAAAGGTACTTCATTCTCAAACCGGTATGTCATTTTACCAGATTCTCGCACAATCGCGTCAGCCGCAGCTGTATCCCACTCCATAGTTGAAGCAAGTCTTGGATAAATATCGGCAACGCCTTCAGCAACCATACACAGTTTCAAAGAACTTCCTTTACTAATTTGTTCGACTTCTTGTGTGTCAAGGGCATCAATAAATGCTTGTGTTTCTGGTGAAAGATGAGACTTAGAAGCAACAACATACATTTTTTTTGTTTGATTTTCATTCTTTTTTAAAGGTAAGCGCTCTCCATTTTTAAATGCTCCTTTGCCTATTTGTGCGCAATACATATCATCTAAAGCCGGAGCATATACAACACCTAATATTGGCTTATCCTTATGAATCAAAGCAATATTAATTGTAAATTCACCATTTTTTTTGATAAACTCTTTTGTACCGTCAATAGGATCTATACACCAATAATATTCCCACTCTTTTCTTTGTTCATAAGGGATTACTTTGTTTTCTTCTGAAAGAATAGGTATTTGAGAATAGAGTTCTTCTAAGCTATTACATATTATTTCATTTGATTTTGTGTCTGCTTCTGTTAATGGTGATTTGTCATCTTTATATTCAACTGTAAAATCTTTATTATAAATTTTCATAATTTCATTACCAGCTATATTCGCTATATTTACCACATCTTTTAATAATATATTTTTTAGCATTTTTATATTTTCCATTTATTTATAGTTTCAACAATTTCAATAGTATCATCCATTGTCTGTACTGCACTGATAGGCAAACTTAAAACTTCATCATGTATTTTTTCACTGATAGGAAAGCTCTCATTATTCCATTCTTTGTACGCTTCTTGTTTATGGGGAGCTAATGGATAATGTATAAGTGTTTGAATACCATTATCTAGTAAATATTTTTGAAGTTTATCTCTTTTCTCTGTTCTTATTACAAATAGATGCCACACATGATTATCTTCAACTCTCACGCTTGGTAAAACGATATTTTCATTTTTAATATTTTTTAAATAATAATTGGCAATCTTTCTACGTTTTTTTATTTCTTCATCTATATGTCTTAATTTTACTCTTAACATTGCTGCTTGCATTTCATCAAGCCTACTGTTTACACCCTTGTAAAGGTTTTCGTATTTTTTCTGACTTCCATAATTCCCAAGTACCTTTATGGTGTTTGCTAGATCTTCATCGTTTGTCGTCACTGCACCACCATCACCTAAAGCTCCAAGATTTTTACCAGGGTAAAAGCTAAATCCACTTGCATCGCCAAGATTACCACATCTCTTATTTTTATAGTATGCTCCATGTGACTGAGCTGAATCTTCTATAACTTTTAAATTATACTTTTTTGCTATTTCATTTATGTCATCCATATCACAAGTTTGACCATAGAGATGAACAGGTAAAATAGCTTTTGTTTTGGAAGTTATTTTTTCTTCTATTTTCGATGAATTAAGTAAGTAAGTATTTATATCTGGCTCTACAAGAATAGGCACAAGATTGTTTTCACTTATTGCAAGAATTGATGCAATGTAAGTATTTGAAGGCACTATTACTTCATCACCATCTTTCATTATGCCAAGTTCTTTGTATGCCCTAAGTATCAAAATCAAAGCATCAAGACCGTTTGCAACACCTATGGCATATTTTGTTTCACAGTGTGCTGCAAATTCTTTTTCAAATTCTTGACATTCTTTACCTTGTACATACCAACCACTGTCTATCACTTTTGTGCAAGCTTCTATTAGTTCATCCCTATATTGAGCATTAACAGCTTTTAAATCTAAAAATGGAATCATTTATTCTTTTCCTTTACATTCAGTACAAATTAAATTCTCATCACATTTTTGCCCACATTTACAAACATAACCTTGTTTAATAGCTGGATTTCCATACCATAGTTCATTATTCATTACATCTTTAGTAACTACACTTCCTGCACCGATCATTGCATATTCTCCTACTGTAATTCCACCGACTATAGTACTGTTTGCACCAATCGAAGCCCCTTTTTTTATGATTGTTTTCAAAAATTGCTGTGGATATTGTTTGCTTCTTGGCAAGAAATCATTTGTAAATGTCACATTCGGACCTATAAAAACATTATCCTCTAAGGCTATTCCATCCCAAACTTGAACACCAGATTTTATTGTTACATTATCTCCAATTATTACATCATTTTCTATAAATACATTTGCATTGATATTACACTTATCTCCAATCTTTGCATCTTTTAAAACTACGCAGAATTGCCAAATATTTGTATCTTTTCCTATATTTAAAGACTGAACATCTGCTAATTTATGAATCATTACTTTATAACTTCCAAAAACTTATTATAATCTCTAATATAATCACTTTCATCATAATGTTCACTGGCAAGAACAACTAAAACACAATCCTCACTAAAGTTCTTCATCTCTCTCCATATAAGCCCTTCAATATAAAGACCTTGATTTGGGTTATCAAGAATTTTTTCTTCTCTTTGATTTCCATCATCAAGCACGAAAGAACAACTACCTTTAACAGCTATAGCTATCTGTTCAAGATTTTTATGAGCGTGAAATCCCCTTTGAACGCCCTTTTTTGTATCAAAAATATAATAAACTCTTTTTATGTCAAAAGGTACATTATATCCTTTTTCTATCGCTATAAGTGAACCTCTTTCATCTCCTAATGTTTGAAAACTTACTAATTCGTAACTAGCCATTGTTTACCCCATACTTCTCCAAATACCAATCAACGGTCTTAACAATACCCGTATAAAATGTTTCATCAGCTCTCCACCCCAATTCATTTTCAAGTTTCGTAGCATCTATAGCATAGCGTCTATCATGTCCTGCTCTATCTTCTACGAAAGTTATGAGTTCTTTGTAGCTTTTACTATCTTTTCGTGGGACTTTCTCATCTAAGATCGATGTAATAGCATCGACTATTTGAAGATTAGTTCTCTCATTCCTTCCGCCGATATTATAGACATTTGCCTCTTTACCGGTATGGTAAACCAAGTCTATTCCTTTACAGTGGTCAAGCACATAGAGCCAATCTCTAATGTTCTTTCCATCTCCATAGATAGGAATAGGCTCACTTGCTAAACATTTTCTGATGATAGTAGGGATGAGTTTCTCATCATGTTGTTTTGGGCCATAGTTGTTTGAGCAGTTTGTGATGACTGTGTTGAGTCCATATGTTTCTTGATAACTTCTGACTATCATATCACTACTGGCTTTACTCGCTGAATATGGAGAATTTGGAGCATACGGTGTCTCTTCTGTAAAGAGATCTTTTGGATCCTCTGTGAGTGTTCCATAGACTTCATCGGTTGAGATGTGATGGAATCGACAGTTGTTGTATTTTTCTTTATAGGTAAATGGTTTTTGCATCCAATATTTTTGTGCTACATCTAAAAGCGTGAAAGTACCATTTACATTGGTCTCTACAAAGACTCCTGGATTTTCAATGGAGTTATCTACGTGAGATTCTGCTGCAAAGTGAATCACACCTTGGATGTCATATTCGTTAAAGATAAACTCCACTAATTCACGATTGCAGATATCACCTTTGATGAATTTATAACGAGGATTTTCTTCCACTTCTGTAAGGTTCTCAAGGTTTCCTGCATACGTGAGCAGATCAAGGTTTACTATATTGTAGTACTCATATTTATCTATGAAGTATGGTACAAAGTTTGAGCCAATGAAGCCTGCACAGCCTGTTACTAAAATGGTTTTATTATTGTTGTTAAACATCTTTCACTAAATCCTTCAAATATTGCCCATAATTATTTTTACTTAATGGCTTCGCAATCTTTAGAACCTGTTCTTTATTTATCCATCCGTTATTGTATGCTATCTCTTCCAAACAAGCTATTTTGTACCCTTGTCGATGTTCAATAGTTTGAACAAACTGCCCCGCTTCAATGAGGCTATCATGTGTACCTGTATCAAGCCATGCAAATCCACGACCAAGAAGTTCAACTTTTAGTTTTCCCAGTTTTAAATATGCTTCATTAACGGAAGTAATCTCCAACTCTCCTCTTTCTGAGGGTTGGACATCTTTTGCAATTTGCACAACATTATTATCATAAAAATAAAGTCCTGTTACGGCAAAGTTTGATTTCGGCTTTTGAGGTTTTTCTTCGATGCTTATGGCTTTATTGTTTTTATCAAACTCCACTACGCCAAATCGTTCAGGATCTTTTACTTGATATCCAAAAACTATAGCACCTTCTTTTAAAGAAGCTGCATTTTGAAGTAAAGGTGTAAACCCTTGACCATAAAAAATATTATCACCTAAAACTAATGCAACACTTTCATCACCTATAAACTCTTCACCAAGTATGAAAGCCTGTGCCAATCCATCAGGAGAAGGCTGAATCTTATACTCCAATCGTATTCCCCAATTACTTCCATCACCTAAAAGTTCTTCAAATTTTCCAATATCTTCTGGAGTTGATATAATCAAAATTTCTTTAATGCCAGCCAACATTAATACTGAAAGTGGATAATAAATCATAGGCTTATCATAGATAGGCAATAATTGTTTACTTATTGATTTCGTTACAGGATAAAGCCGAGTACCACTACCTCCTGCTAAAATTACACCTTTCATCTATTCATCCCTTCCAGTTCTCTCTGTAATTCATCAAATTCTCTTTTTTTAATCTCAATATACTTCTCTGTTAAAGCAATTTTTTCTTTGATTCCCTGTTCTGTCAGGAGGTATTTGTACTGTACTTTATTTTTGGAGTTGATGAAGCGTTCTGCTTTGATGAGGCCTTTTTCCATAAGGGCTTTAAGGACATAGTTAACCTTACCCACGCTGTAACCTATGGAGTTTGCCATAGAACGTTGTGAATCTGACTGTTCGGCGTGTCTTAAAACCTGGAGTTCTAACTCTTGTGATGTCACTTTTTGTTAATCCTTGTAGGAGTGTTCAATTTTTGAATTGTACTGCTTTTTTTGTTTTTTTTCAAGGGTCTTATGCATCAGAGTTCTCTTTGCTACATCATTACATCTTCTGATTAACTTTTTAAGTGCTTTGATACGCAGCGTCTCTAATCCTTTAGAAAATCCAAGCTGATGTTCATGCCCTGCGTGTTTTGTGATAAGTGCTTCGTTGATAAGTCCCGCTTCAAAATGCATCAATATACGCAGCCAGAATTCATAGTCTTCACATGCCCATAATGTTTCATCGAACATTCCAACACTTTGAATTACTTTTTTGTGAAGCATCACGGAAGATGGAGCTATATTGCAATATTCTACATTCTCAGCGAAGCTATCTTTACCTATTTTTTGATACTTCTTAGGAACTTTCACTTCTTTGCCATCCCGAATCCATCGTTCAGCCGTATAGCTCATCAAGATATTTGAATTTTCTTGATGAAATGCTACCTGTTTTTGCAATTTCTCTTGGTGAAATTCATCATCGGAGTCTAAGAAGGCTATCCATTCACAGTTTGCATTTTTTATGCCTATATTACGTGCAGCGGATACGCCTCTGTTTGGTTGGTAGATGTATAGTATATCTGGAAAATCATTTTGGATCTGTTTAGTGCTATCAATTGAACCGTCATCTACGACGATAATCTCTTTTGGCTGATAAGTTTGGTTATAAAGTGAAGTGATGGCTCGTTTTAGAAGTGTGTAGCGATTGTAAGTGGGGATAACGACTGTTATCTCCACCTTACCAGACCTTTATCTCATTATAAACACTATCACGTTCAACTGGGATAAAGCCACTGTTTTTGATGAGTGCCGTAAAATCATTGACATCTACGCCATTGGCACTTTTAGCTCCGGCTGCGGAGTTTATGGACTCTTTTTCTATGGTCCCGTCAAGGTCATTTGCTCCAAACTCTTGAGCGACAAGCGCCAAGTTTACTGTGGAAGTCACCCAGTAGGCTTTGAGGTTTGGTACGTTATCAAGCACAAGTCTGGCAATAGCATAGGTTTTGAGTATCTCATTTGCCGTAATTGGTTTGTCAATGTTTAGGTAATTATTTTCTGTCTGATAAACGAGTGGGATGAAAGCATTAAAGCCACCTGTTTGATCTTGCAGCTCACGGATACGCATCATATGGTCTATGCGATTCTCACGCGACTCTACATGTCCAAAGAGCATCGTCACATTAGACTTTTTGCCGCGTTCATGCCATTTTCTATGAATTTCAAACCATTGGTCTGAGGTCACTTTGCCTTTACAGATGTAATCTCTTACTTTCTCATCAAAGATCTCGGCACCACCACCCGGCATAGAATCCACACCGTTTTCCACCATCAAGTCTAGCACCTCATCATAACTAAGACCATGATGGCGTGAGAGAAAATCCACCTCAGCGGCAGTAAGTGCCTTGACATGCAACTCCGGGTACTTCTCTTTTATCTTTTTAAATATGCCTAAATACCACTCAAGAGGCACGTTAGGATTGTGTGCAGAGAC